>SBGZ01000059.1 GCA_006226415.1 Alphaproteobacteria bacterium | reverse complement strand
ATGAAACGTACGTTACCAGGTCAGGTGAAATCAATTCTGACTGCCGCGATTCTCGGAACCGGGATGATTGCGGGGATGATGAGCGTGCCCGCCTATGCACAGCTCGATGCGGCGGCAAGCGAAGTTAAGAAAGCAACCGATGAGGGTCGTGCTTCTCAAAAGCGGATCAATCAGTTGGATGACGAAACGGCAGACATTGTCGCTAAATACCGTCAGACCATTGATCTTCTGGAGCAGCTGCGCGAATACAACGCTCAGCAGCGCAAGATCATTGCGGACCAGGAGCGCCAAATGGTGTCGATCCGCGATCAGATCACAAACGTGTCTGACATTCAGCGCGAAATCTTGCCGCTCATCAATCGGATGGCTGAAGGCCTCGAAGCCTTTATCCAGCTTGACCAGCCTTTCCGGATGACGGAACGCACCACCCGGGTCGAAACCCTGAAAGATCTTTTGCCGCAGGCCGACGTTTCTGCTGCGGAAAAATATCGTAAGGCGCTTGAAGCCTATCAGATTGAAAATGACTATGGCCGTGCCATCGAGGCTTATGAAGGCAATTTGGATGACGGTCGTCAGGTGACCTTCCTGATGGTTGGCCGCGTTGCCCTTTATTACCAAACTCTCGATCGTAACGAGACCATGATGTGGAACAACTCCACTCGTGAGTGGGTCAGCGTTCAAGGATCATCCGAAAATATCTATCAAGGCATTCGGATGGCGCGTGAGCAGATCCCGGCGGACCTTCTGATTGTGCCGCTGCCCGCCCCCACTTCCAGCGCAAACTAAGAGTTAAGAGGCGATTTGAAAATGAATACCATCATCAGAAAACTGGGATTGGCACTCAGCATTAGCGCTGCTTGTGTAATCGCCCCCGCGACTGGCGCCTTTGCGCAAGACACGGGTATGACCCTTGATCAGCTTCTGGAGCGCGTCAAACAAGGCCGCGTTCAGGAAAACACCATCAACAAACAGCGTGAAGCCGAGTTCCGCAGCAACCGCAACAACCAGGCCGCTCTCTTGGCCAAGGCTGAACAGGATGTTCGCAACGAAGAAGCTGAAAGTGCGCGCCTCGAAGCTATAGTTGCGCGCAACAAAGAAGAGATTGCACGCCTGTCTCAACTTCTTCAGGAGGCACTTGGCGAGTTTAACGAACTTGTCGGTGTTGTAAAACAGGTTGCCGGTGATACTCGCGGCGTGTTGAACAATTCACTCATCAGCTCTGAGCATTCCGATCGCGCCGCTGTCGTTGCAGCGATTGCTGAGAAGGAAACCATTCCGACCTCACAAGACCTCAATGACTTGTGGGCAACCCTGCACGGTGAAATGACCTATCAAGGTCAGGTGTCTCGTTACACCGCCACAGTGGCCTCCGGTGATGGCTCACCGGAAGATGTTGACGTGGTGCGTGTTGGCCCGTTCAACGCCATGCGTTCGAACGGTGACTTCGTGAAATTTGATGAAGGCAAATTGGCAAACCTGGGTCGTCAGCCGACGAACTCCAAGTTTAATGCTGCCGCGAAAGCCTTGTTTAATGCTGATGCTGGCGAGGTTGTGCGTGGCACGGTCGATCCTTCGCAGGGTTCGATCCTTGGAACCTTTGTCTTCACTCCGACCCTTATGGAACGGGTTCAACAAGGTGGTACCGTTGGTTACGTGATTATCGCACTGGGTGCGATCGCTCTTCTGCTGGGTCTTGCTCGCATCTTTGCGCTGTGGTCCACAGGGGGTGCTGTGCGCCGTCAGGCTCGCAACAACAAGGCCAGCAAATCCAACCCACTGGGCCGTATCATGCTGGCTTATGAAGAAAACCGTGGTGCCGATGTTGAAACACTCGAACTCAAGCTTGACGAAGCTGTCATGCGCGAAGTTCCGAAGTTGGAGCGCGGACTTAATCTCCTGAAGGTGATTGCGGCTGTGGCCCCGATGATGGGTCTGCTCGGTACGGTGACCGGGATGATCTTGACCTTCCAGGCCATTCAGCTCTACGGGGCAGGTGATCCGCAGCTCATGGCGGGCGGTATCTCGCAAGCCCTGATGACGACGGTTCTGGGTCTTGTTGTGGCTATTCCGGTGCTGCTGATTCACAGCTTCGCATCTGGCATGTCCACAAGCGTCACCCAGATTCTCGAAGAGCAGTCTGTCGGCATCGTTGCCCGTCACGCTGAAGGTAGCTAATCCAGCCCAGAGAGGGATTTAAAATGGATGCACTAAATCCGTTAACGGCCTACGCCAATCTCCAGGAGTTTATGGAGACGGGCGGCTGGGTTCTCAACTGGATCATGGGCGCTACCTTCATCATGTGGTCGATCATTATTGAGCGCTATTGGTATTACTGGACGGCGCATGGTTCCGTCGTCCGGCATGCCAAGCGGTCTTGGGAGGATCGAGCAGATCATTCCAGCTGGTTCGCGCACCGAGTTCGGGAGGCCCTGATTTCAGAGGTTCGCCTGAGCGTCAACCAGTCGATGATCTTCCTGAAAGCCATGGTGGCACTTCTGCCCATGCTGGGTCTGCTCGGCACGGTGACAGGGATGATCCAGGTTTTCGACGTGATGGCAGTAGCCGGATCTAGTAACGCCCGCGCGATGGCGGCCGGTGTTAAACAAGCGACCATCCCGACAATGGCGGGCATGGTGGCGGCTTTGTCAGGGATGTTTTTCGTCAACTCGCTGGAGCAGCGCTCCCGGCGCGAAGTCGAAGCTGTCGCTGACAAGCTCGAAATTCATCACAGTTGAGGGGAAGGTATTGAGTAATGAGACATAAACCTTCCCACCAACGAGATGAGGCCTCAGTTGACCTGACCCCGATGCTCGACATCGTGTTCATCATGCTGATCTTCTTCATCGTGACCGCGACCTTTTTGAAGGAAGACGGTATGGATGTGACACGTCCGGACACGCCGCCAGAAAATTCGCCACCAAGTGCAACTCAGCCTCTGCGAATTGTCGTTTCGGACACCGATCAGATATTGATCAAAATGCGTCCGGTGGACCCGCGCGCGGTGCGGGCGAACGTCGAGCGATATGTGGCTGAAAATCCGGAAGGCAGCATCGTGATCCAAACCAGCAAGCACGCCAAAACCGGGACAGTGGTGTTGGTCATGGATCAGGTGAAAAAAGTCAAGGGCGCGTCAATGTCGATCGTCGCCTCAGATGAATAGAAGTGAGTTGATGACCTCTAACCTGAGGCATTGGCAAATATAGGAACGAATGCATGGCCAGAAAGCGCATACAAGCAGAAGGCGCCGAAGTTGATCTGACCCCGATGCTCGACATCGTGTTCATTATGTTGATCTTCTTCATCGTGACCGCGACCTTTATCAAGGAGCCAGGTCTTGATGTGGACCGCCCGACAGCTGAGGAATCCGATCCCGTCAAAACAATTTCTGCCTTGGTCGCCGTGGGGCCGAGAAACGAAATCTACATCGATAAGCGTGAAGTAGATCTGCGCTCGGTACGGGCAACGGTTGAACGCCTACTCCTGGAAAACCCGGGTGGTGGTGTCGTTATTCAGGCGGACAAGGATGCTGAAATGGGCGTTGTCATTGAAGTGATGGACCAGGTGCAGCTCGCTGGGGCGCCAAAGGTCGATATCTCGACAACGAAAGACTAAGGGAAGCGCAAGAATATGATTCGATACATTTTGGGCATACCGTTTTCAATAGGGATAACCCTCTCGCTTTTCTTCCTGATGCGGTTCCTGATTACCCAGGAATTGGAGCCACCGGAAAAACTGGATGGCGGCGGCAAAATTGAAATTGCGCGGGAGAAGCGGGACGAAAACGTGCGCCGTGAGGAAGCAACCAAGCGACCCGAGCGCAAAGACCAGCCACCGCCCCCACCGAAAATGGACCAAAGCCGTCGCCCGCCCAAAGCGGACAATGTGCAACTGGATCTAAGTTCGCTTCAAGGCGTTGATCTGGATATGAGCACCAATTTCCGCACGGACGCGGATGTGCAGCCTATCGTGCGGGTGCCGCCACAATATCCGCAACGTGCATCTTCTCGCGGGATTGAAGGTTGGTGCTTGGTTGAATTTACGGTCACCGAAGATGGATCTGTGATCGATCCGGTGGTCCTCGACTCAGAGCCACCAGGCACTTGGGACACTGCGGTGAAACGTGCCGTTGTGCGTTGGAAGTACAATCCGCGCCTTGAAGGCGGCAAGCCCGTGGCGTGGAAGGTTCAAACCGTGCTGACATTTGAATTGGAGAAATAGTATCGGAGGTTTTTGAAATGGGGCGATGGAGCAGGCCTTAAGCTGGGGAGGGTGCTCACTGGAGAGGGAGCGGGATTATGAGAGCCTCGCGACTTGTACTTGGAGTACCACTGGCAGCCGCCATTACATTTGGACTGTTCTTCTTTATGCGAGGACTTATCTCCTCAGATGAAGACATAGAAATAGAATATGTCCAGATTGATTCGATTGAGATCTACAAGGTCCGAGAGGATACAGACCCTGAAAAGGAAACCGATGATCCGAATGAGAGGATAGAACAACCGCCTGAAATAGAAAGACCGGATAACACATGGGATCCCACGACCTCGGATGACGACCCTATTCCACTTGACTTCACACCGATCGATGACGGTGGTCTAGTCGACCTCGCAAGTCCAGGGTCCTGTGGAGTTCCCATTGTAAGGGTGCCGCCAAACTATCCCGAGAGTGCAGCCCGTAAAGGGATTGAAGGATGGGTCGCGGTTCGCTTCACGGTCAATGAATATGGTCAGGTGAGTGACGTTCACGTCTCTGAATCTGAGCCGCCCGGCATCTTTGATAAGGCTGCCGTCAATGCGGTGAAGAAATGGAAATACAACCCCTGTAAGGGGGCCGGAACGACGAAAATTTATTTGGAAGTCGTTCTGAATTTTGAACTTGAATAGGGTGAGGCCTTTCTCGCCTTAGGAGTCTTAGGAGGTTTAAGTCCATGCCGATTTTGCGACATAGGCTTACGGAGAGTAAAAAGACAGCATTTGCCCGTCGCCTGGTTTCAGGCGGCGCGGCGCTGGCTGTCGTTGCTGCGCTTCAATTAACGTCTTTGCCGGGGGGCTTGAGCGATCTTGGTGTTTCAAGTGCCTATGCGCAGGAAAAGAAGCGTGAAAAGCCGCAAACCCGTCAGTCGGATACCGTGTCAAAAAAGGTCGGCGACAAGCTGGTTGAAGTTCAGGAGCTGATCGAACAGGAGCAATGGTCCGCCGCTCTGGCTGAACTGCAAAAACTCAGCAGATCAAGCAACCTCAAGCCTTATGAACAGGCTGTGATTTATCAAATGATGGGGCAGGTTTACGCCTCCATGGAGGACTATCAGTCAGCTCTGAATGTCCTTGAACAGGCACGGGCGTTGAAAGCTTTCCCGCCAGACCGCCAACTCGACCTCCAGTTCTATATTGGCCAGCTCTACATGGCTGTGGAACGATACGATGACGCCATCCGGACGCTTGAAGAATGGCTGCGCGAGGCTGGTGATGCCTCCACACCAAGCGTCTATTTTGTGCTCGCTCAGGCTTACTCCGTTAAGGAAAATTATTCGAGCGCCCTGCGCAATGCCGAAAAAGGCATGCAGCTCGCCCGTGAGCTTGATGACAAGCGGAAAAATTGGTGGGCGATTGTGGCCAACCTCTATCTGCAGCAACAACGCTATAAAGATGCCCAAGGCATTTTGCGTGAAATGGTGGCCCTGTGGCCAGGGATCAAGTCCCAATGGAACCAGCTTGGCGCGACCTATTCTTTGCTGGAGCAGGACGAGATGGCCTACAACATCCTGATGATGATGTACTATCAGAATATGTTCTCTAAATCGTCGGAATATGAGCGCGTAGGTCAGGCAAGCCTCTATTTCGAATTCCCTTATCGGGGCGCGCGTCTGCTGAAAGAAGGTTTTGACAAGGAAATCGTCGAAAAAGACGCGGACAATTATGAGCTCCTGGCCATTACCTATCAGGAATCCCGCGAGTGGAAGAAAGCCATTCCGCCTCTGACGGAAGCCGCCAAATTGTCGAAAGATGGTAATCTCTATATGCAGCTTTGCCAGTCATATCTGTTTGACCGTAAGTTTGGCAGTGCGGAATCAGCCTGCGTGAGCGCTCTCAATAAGGGCGATCTCAACGACACCGGCAATGCCTGGATGCTGCTCGGCACAGCCCGCTATAGCAATGACAAGCGCGAGTCGGCACTGGAGGCCTTTGAGAAGGCATCCAAGTTTGAAAAGACCGCAAAAAATGCCAATCAATGGATCAAATTCATCAAGAACGAAAAGGCGCAAGAAGAAGCCCGCAAGCAGCTTGATGAAGAGTTGAAGAAGCGAGAAGAGGAAGAAGCGGCCAAATTCCGTCGCTAGAGAGATCTCTGTTATTCCTTAAAAAGAGGGGCTTTCGGGTCCCTCTTTTTTTTGGCACTCTCGGTAGCGAAAACCCGAATCTAAAGGAACTCAGGAAATGACTACGGCGCCCGGCTTCGCTCCCAATTCGCAATCGGCACGCGACATCGAAAATGTCCTTCACCCCATGACAAACCTGTCGGCCCATCGCAAGGCCGGCCCCCTGACCATCAAAGAAGGCAAAGGCGTCTTTGTACGCGATGAGGATGGCCGCGAATTATTGGAAGGGATGTCGGGCCTTTGGTGCGTATCCCTGGGCTATGGCGAAGAAGAGCTGATCAATGCGGCCACCGAGCAGATGCGCAAGCTTGCATATGGTCATCTTTTTGGTGGCCGATCTACGGATCCGGTGATTGATCTTTGTGAAAAACTCAAAAGCATTCTGCCGAACTCGCAATCGAAGATTTTCCTGGGGAACTCCGGTTCGGACGCCAATGATACCCAGATCAAAATGGCCTGGTATTACAACAATGCGCTCGGTCGCCCGAAAAAGAAGAAAATCATCTCCCGCATGCGCGCCTATCATGGCGTGACCATTGGCGCGGCGAGCCTCACGGGGCTACCCGCCCAGCACACCGATTTTGACGCGCCAGCCATCCCGGTCGTGCGCACCGATTGTCCACATTACTACCGCGGCGCGGCAGAGGGAGAAAGCGAGGCGGATTTTGTGGATCGGATCGTCGGCAATCTCGCGCGCCAGATTGAAGAAGAGGGACCCGACACCATTGCCGCCTTCATCGCGGAACCTGTAATGGGCGCGGGCGGTGTTGTGCCGCCGCCGACGGGCTATTTCGATAAGGTCCAGCCGCTCCTAAAGGAGCACGACATTCTGTTCATCGATGATGAGGTCATCTGCGGCTTTGGCCGCACGGGTAATATGTTTGGCTGTGAAACCTACGGCATCAATCCGGACACTATGTCCATGGCCAAGGCCTTGTCCTCGGCCTACTTGCCGATTTCCGCTGTGTCAGTGCCCGATGAAATGTTTGAGGCCATGGTGCGCCAGAGTGAAAAAATCGGCGTCTTTGGCCATGGCTATACCTATTCCGGCCACCCGGTGGCGGCGGCTGTCGCGTTGCGCACGCTCGAGCTGATGGAGGAGCGTGATGTATTGGGCCACGTCCGTGCCGTGGCGCCTCTTTTCCAGAGCCGCTTGCAAGCTTTGGGCGAACACCCTCTGGTCGGTGAAGCGCGCGGCGTGGGCCTCGTGGGTGCTCTGGAGCTTGTGGCCGATAAAACCACCAAGCAGGCCTTTGACCCCAAGGCAGCCGTTGGGCCCAAGCTCATGGCTCTGGCGCTCAATCACGGCCTCATCTGCCGCGCCATGGTGGACAATATCGGCATTTGTCCGCCCCTGGTGATCACCGAAGAAGAAATTAAATTGCTCTTCGATCGGCTTGAGCTGGCCCTCAATGACACAGAAAAATGGGCGCGCTCAGAGGGCCTTCTCTGAACACGCCCACTCAGACTTCCAGCAGAACGGATCAGGTGTTGAACACGAGGGAGAGCGTTTCGGCAATCATGGCCGGGCGCTCCTGGCCTTCAATCTCAATCGTACACTCATTGGTGAGCAGATAGCCGCCCGCCTTGGGTTCGGCGCCGACCAGCTTTTGCTTGAGACGCACCTTGGAGCCCACAGGCACCATATTGGTGAACCGCACTTTATTGGCGCCATAGTTGATGCCGCGCGTGACGCCCTGGATGGGGCGCAGTCCGCTCGACAGCATTGGCAGCAGCGACAGGGTCAGATAGCCATGCGCAATAGGACCGCCCATGAGCTCGGTTGCTTTTTCCACATCCACGTGAATCCATTGATGATCGCCTGTAGCTTCGGCGAATTGATTGACCCGGTTCTGATCGATCGTCACCCAATCCGAAACGGTTTCGTCACCAATCAGGGTCGGGATATCTTTAAAATCTACAGCATCAGCCATTTGGGTTTTCCTTCCTTTAGACAATTTTTGATTTGTGATCGCCCCAGTAGCGGTCACGGATGAGGCGTTTATAAAGCTTGCCCGTCGGGTGGCGCGGCAACTCTTCCATGAAATCCACAGAGCGCGGACACTTGAACGAGCTTAGATGTTTTTTGCAATAAGCAATAACCTCTTCAGCCAGGTCAGGTCCCTGATCACGCCAATTCATGGGCTGCACCACGGCCTTGACCTCTTCACCGAAATCCTCGTTAGGGACGCCAATGACCGCGACATCGGCCACTTTGTCCATGGTGATAATGAGGTTTTCAATTTCCTGCGGGTAGATATTGACGCCGCCGGAAATGATCATGAAAGCCTTGCGATCAGTCAGATAGAGGTAACCCTCTTCGTCAAGATAACCTACATCGCCGAGCGTTGACCAACCACGGTCATTGCGTGACTCTTTGGTTTTCTCTGGGTCGTTGAAATATTCAAAGGTGCCTTCATCTGCAAAATAGATGGAGCCGGATTCTCCAGGAGGACATTCGTTGCCCTCTTCATCGAGAATATGGATCTCGTTGGTCAAGGCTTTGCCGACAGACCCTTCGTGCGCCAGCCATTCCTCTGAATTGATGGCACAAAAGCCATTGCCTTCGGTGCCCGCGTAATATTCGTGAATGATGGGCCCCCACCAATCAATCATTTCTTTCTTCACCGGGATCGGGCAGGGGGCGGCCGCATGGATGGCGACTTTGTGGGATGAGAGATCATACCTTGTGCGCACATCCTTGGGCAGTTTGAGCATACGCACAAACATGGTCGGCACCCATTGGCTTGCGGTCACCTTGTATTTTTCGATGAGATGTAGCGCTTCTTCCGGGTCAAAGTGATCCATGACAATACAGGTGCCACCAAGGCGCTGGACCGTGAGATTATAACGGAGCGGCGCGGCGTGATAGAGCGGTGCGGGTGACAAATAAATCGTCTCAGGCGTAAATCCATAAAGACCGCCGACGAGCATCAGCAAAGAACCCGCATCGGTAATGTCCTCACTGGCCGGTTGCACGCGCACCCCCTTGGGGCGACCGGTGGTGCCGGAGGAATACAGCATATCCGCGCCGGCGGTTTCGTCTGCGATGCGCGTGGTCGGCATCGCGCCAACCACATCCTCATAGGACTCATAGCCGTCGATGACACCGCCGACCATCAGACGGTGCTCAACCTTTGGCATGAGAGAGGTGAGCTCAGCGGCCACATCTTTCTTTTCAATGGACGTAACAACAACCCGCGCCGCGCAGTCGCCAACGATGTAATCAACCTCTTCCGCCGTCAGGCGCGAGCTGATGCAGGTGTAAAACAATCCGCAACGATGGGCTCCCCAGCAAATTTCAAAAAACCGGGAATTGTTTTCCATGAAGATGGCGATGGCATCGCCTTTCTTAAGGCCGACAGACCTGAAATATTGAGCCACCTGATTGGAGCGATCTTCAAGCTCCTGATAGGTAACAGTCTCCCCGGTCCGCGCCATGATAAAGGCGGGTTTGTCCGGCTGCGATTGTGCATGGATGCATGGATGCACGCGATTTCCTCCCTGAAAGCGGTTGCCTTTCCCGGCAAAACTCGTTTTTCTGAGTGGCCAGAGTACCTGCTCTGACGGGACCGTCAATAGCTGTCGGCTCGCCTGTGACAGAACCAACAATCAAATAAAAAACGGGAGGAAACTGTGGATTTTGAGACCTTGAAATATGAGGTGAAGGACAAGGTGGCGACCATCACCTTGAGCCGTCCGGATCGGATGAATGCCTTTACTCGGACCATGATGGACGATCTCATTACCGCCTTTGATGCGGTGGATGCCGACGATGACGTCCGGGCTGTGGTGGTCACCGGAGAGGGCCGGGCCTTCTGCGCCGGGGCAGACCTTGGGGCTGGCGGCGAGACATTCAGCCGTAAAGATGTCGCCGAAGGTGAGATCAGTTTGTCGGATCAGCGGGTCCGCGATGGTGGCGGCAGGGTGACCTTGCGGATATTTGACTGCAAGAAGCCTGTCATTGCAGCGGTCAATGGGGCGGCGGTCGGCATCGGCGCCACCATGCAGCTGGCCATGGACATCCGCCTGGCCTCCGACAAGGCCCGCTTTGGTTTTGTCTTCTCACGCCGGGGGATTGTGCCCGAAGCTTGCTCCTCCTGGTTCCTGCCGCGCATTGTTGGCATTTCCCAGGCTCTGGAATGGACTTTTTCGGGCCGTGTCTTTGATGCGGATGAAGCACTCAAAGGCGGCTTGGTGAAGGAGATCGTGCCCCACGATCAGCTTTTAGACCGCGCCTATGAGATCGCCCGCGAGATTGTGGAGAACACATCGCCTGTGTCCGTCGCCCTGATCCGCCAGATGCTCTGGCGTATGCTAGGCGCCGACCACCCCATGGAGGCCCACAAGGTCGATAGCCGCGGTATTTTCGTGCTGGGTCGGAGCGCCGATGTGGCCGAAGGCGTGACATCCTTCCTCGAAAAGCGCCCGCCAAACTTCACATCAAAGCCGAGCGAGGACATGCCGGGTTATTATCCCTGGTGGGAAGAGCCGGAATATAAGTAACTACGGTCCGGAGGAGGCCTCGGTCTCCTCCAACATCCGCGTCACATGCGTCTGCATCTGCCAGAGCCTGGAAAATAGGGCAAAGCTAATAAGGAAAAAGGCAGAAGTGGATACCGACATCACCAGAACATTGTGAATGCCATAGCCGCGCACCAGATAGCCTGCCAGCGCGGCCCCAACCGGCGAGCCCCCGAACATCACGAGCTGATAGACCGAGAGAATGCGCGCGCGGTGCGTGCTGAGAGCATTCTGCTGCACGATGCTGCGTGTCATGGACATGCTGAGCGCCCCGGCAACACCCCAAAGAAAGATCGCCGCGATGAAAACATGGAATTCCGGATTGAGGGCAAGGATCAGCAGAGATGAGATGGTCCCTGTTTGAGCGAGAAGCAACATCCGGCCCTGATACCGGAAGTGTCCCACCTTTGACAAAAAGTATGAGGTAATGGTCACGCCGCCAAAAAAGCCGACATGAATAAGTGAAAATTCAAGCGCCCCGCCATGATAGATATCGCGGACCATCAGCGGCAACACCACCATATAAACGCCCATGGAAATGAATCCGAAAGAAGAAAGCCAGATCATCACCGGTCGGATAAGAGGAGAAGAAAAGCTCTCCTTCAACCCATCCCGAATGTCCCGAATAAAAGCGCCGACTGAGCTCTCGCCTTTGTGTTCCGGTGGCGAGGGGTCGAGCTTGGTGGTCGAATAGGCCGCCGAAAGAGCGAGCCCGGCCTGAATGACAATAATCGGCACCGGTCCGACAATCCGTACGAGATTAAACAGCATCATGCCGAGAATTTGGGCGCCGAATTGCAGCATATTGGCAATGGTCACCGTTTGCTGAAGCGTGCGCTTTTCAAGCCCTTGGGTCACCCGGTTTAGGAGCGAATCCCGCGCGGGCTGCGCAAAGGCGGCAATAATGGCATCCAGAACGCCGACACTGACAACAGCCCAAACAGACAGCGCCCCCGACAGCAGGAAAATACAAAGGAGAGACATGGACACAGCCGCGAGAACCTGCAGGCGCACAAGATGGGTTCTCAGCTCAAGGCGGTCTGCGGCGAGCCCGCCGATCAGAATGAAGACCAGCTGTGGCAGGGACATCACCATTTGTGCAAGGCCGAGAACCTGTGGCGTTTCATGCAGGTAGAAGGCGATGAGCCATTGCTTGAGGACAAATCCGATGCCGCCCGCGAAAAAATAAAAGCCCTGGCCGGACATGTACCAGCGGTATTGATTATAGGCGTGTTTGCGTTCCATTGGGGCGACATCTTACGGCGCTGCCACCCCCTGTAAATGCAATTCTGAGCTCTATGTTGCCGTCGAACAATGTTGGGCTTCAATCCGCCAGAGAGGGGACGCCAGGGCGATGAGCAACAAAAAGAGGCTCATGGCGCCAGCGGGGAAGAGCACGGCGATTTTGGCGTCATAGCCGTCAATCAGAAAGCCGATAATCAGCGCGCCAATGGGGCCGCCGCCCATAAATCCCATTTGATAGGCCGCCATGATCCGCGACCGATGGCTGGCGGGTGCAGCCTCCTGAATGATTGTGCGGCCTAGCGTCAAAACGGCGCCGCCCCCGCACCCCCAGAACACCATCAGAGTCATCAGGAAAATGAACGGCATGTGAACCGCCATCGCGGCAAGCAGAGCCGTCCCAACTATGAGGCAGATCATGATGACCTTACCGCGTCGCTGCACACCTCCTCGGCGCATAATGAAAATAGAGGACAGGCTGGCGCCAAGCCAAAAAGCGACATTGAGCGCTGTAATCTGCGCGGACCCACCATGATAAATATCGCGAACCGTTACCGGAACGACGACGAGAAAAACACCGACGAAACAAATACCAACCGCAAGGTTGCACAAAAGAACCGGCCACATCACAGATGACGCGGCGATCTCTCGAAGGGCATCAGAGATATCTCGAAACTGCCGGGTGAAGGCTGATCGCACACCAAGGCGCGAGGGTTTGCTGTTGGTTGAAGAGATGCGCGAAATCAGGAAGGCCCCCGATAGCATGCTCAGCGCATGGGCCGTGACAAAGGGTCCGGGGCCCAGCTGTCCGGCAAATCCGGCAAGCGCCATTCCAGCCATTTGAGAAGCAAACTGCGTAATGGTCGCCCCCGCCACCGCGCGAGGGATCTGCTCGCGCGCCACAATGTGATTGAGCAGGGCATCTCGCGCGGGCGTGGCGATCGCCGTGCAGGTACCGGTCGCGAAGGCGTAGAGAAGCAGAACTTCATAAGTCAGGCGGTCCGCAAACAAAAAGCCCGCCATCAGAAATGGGGGCAGAGAGGCAAACAAATGCATTCGGATCAGATGTTTGCGCTCGTCAATCTGGTCGGCAATCGTGCCGCCGGGCAGCATAAACAGAAGGCCGGGGCCCATAAGTGCCAACTGGGCAAAGCCGATATAACGCGCGGGCATATGGAGATAAACGGCCGCCAGATAGGGAAACAAAACCATCTGAAGGCCCAGGGCGCCATACCAGCCCGCATGAGAGCTGAAATAGGGCACAAGGTTGCGGTTTGGGGCAGATTTCTGCGATTTTTGATCTTCCGCCAAGAGAGATCCCATCCCCATTCGAATAATTCTCAGCCGCTCCCGTTATAGGTGTTGCGCCGCCGAATACAAAGCCGAAACTCATTGTGGAATCGCTTAAACTACCAACTGACAGTACACTTCAACAGGACCTTCCAAGCGATAGGGCGACATGACGGACATCGCGACCATAGTTTTTGGTGTGGCTTGCTTATTGGCGGCCTTTTCCGTGCTATTGCCCATTGCGCGGATGTTTAACCTGCCGCATACGGTCGCCTTGGCTTTGTTTGGAATCTTTTTAGGGTCAATTCTCATCGCGGTAGGCGGCTCCGCGCAAATGCCCGGCAATGTCTTGCGCGCCATGGAATACTTGCGTTTGCCGTCTGACGGCTATCTCTATGTATTTCTGCCGCCCTTGCTTTTTGCTGCGGGACTGGGCATTGACCTGCGCCGCCTGATGGACGAAATCGGCCCTGTTATCATTCTGGCGGTGGTCGCTGTCCTCATCTGCACAATTGTCGTAGGCCTGGCGGTGAGCCTCGTAAGCGATGTATCGCTTGTTGTATGCCTTCTGCTGGGGGCCATTGTTGCGACGACCGATTCCGCTGCGGTCCTGGCGATCTTTCGAGACCTTGGTGCGCCTAAGCGCCTTCTGGTGTTGGTCGAAGGTGAGAGCCTTTTCAATGATGCTGCCGCCATCGCCTTCTTTTCAGTCTTGTTTTCCATGATCGCGGGCACGAGCTCACCAAGTTTAGGCGAGGGGATTTATACCTTCCTCAAAGGTCTGATCGGCGGTGGACTGGTGGGTTATATTTTCGCAAGAGGCTTTACGGTGGCCATCGCCGGCATGCGGGACGCGGTCCTGGCGGAGGTCACCTTGTCAGTGGCACTTGCATATATCACCTTCTATGTCGCTGAGGCGAACTTCGGTGTGTCCGGTGTCATCGCCGTTGTCAGTGCCTCCATGACCTTTGCGAGCTTTGGCCGCACCAGCTTGTCGCCGGGGGCGTGGGATCTTTTGTCAGGCACATGGCGCCTGTTGGATTTTTGGGCAACCTCTTTGATTTTCGTTTTGGCCGCCATGATTGTGCCCCAGGCCTTTCTGGCTTATCAGCCCGGCGATCTGGCCATTGTCCTGGTGACATTCCTGGCGACTCTCATCGCGCGATATATCGGCCTTTATGGGCTCATGCCCTTGCTCACAGCAACAGGCATCGCCGAGCCGGTGCCAGGCGACTACAAGAAAGTGATCCTTTGGGGCGGGCTGCGCGGGGCGGTGACAATCGCTCTTGCTTTGGCCGTCAGCGAAAGCCCGCTGATCCCTACAGAAATAGGGCGGTTCATTTTGGTGAGTGCCACAGGTTATGTCCTGGCGACACTGTTGGTACAGGCTCCCACTTTGCGCACGCTGATGCGCTTTTTGCGGATGGATATGCTCACCCCCAGCGAACAACGCATCAAGGCGCGCGTTTTGGAAGTTTCTCAGCGGCGGGTAAAGGATCAGGTGGCTCAAATCGCCAGGGAGCTGGATCTTGAAAGGAGCGACCGCACGCTCAGTGCTTCCATATTGCCCGAACCGGTTCCGGAGGACAGTGCCGCGCCGCAGATGAGTGACAAAGATCGGTTGCAGGTTGCCGTGCTGGCGGTCGCATCAAGAGAGAATGAAATCTATTTCGAATATTTGCAGAAGGGGCTGGTCAGTCGGCGCATTCTCCAAATTCTGATCGCCCATTCAGGGCGCATGATCGATGGGGCCATATCGAGCGGTGTCGAAGGCTATCAAAAGGCCGCAATCGCGGGGCTGCGTTGGCGTTGGCCATTGCGATTAGCTCTTTGGGTCCAACGCAGGTTTGGCATGGAAGTAGAGCTATCAAGATTATTAGCAGAACGATTTGAAGCTTTGCTGATGGAAGAAATCGCCATTCGTGAACTCTTGGGGTTTTCCAACTCAACCATTCAAGAGCTGATCGGCGAGAATCCGGTCCTTGATATCTGTCAGGCCCTGGAAGTGCGGTTGGCAACCTTGATTGGGGCCTTAGAGGCCGTCGAACTGCAGTTCCCGGATTTTGCCCACGCCCTTTATCAGAGATACCTGGACCGCGCCGCATTAGGTTTCGAGGAAAGCCAGTATCACAGGCAGCTGGCGCAATCGGTGATCTCGCCGGAGGTTTATGAGGAACTGGAACGTGAGCGCCGCGCACGGCACAAGGCGCTGGAAGTCCGTCCCTCCCTGAACCTGGGATTGGAGCTCTCGCGTATGCTGGCTGCGGTTCCGGCCTTTTCTGAGCTCGATGAGGCGACGCTTTCGAAAGTGGCGCGCCAATTGCGTCCGCGTCTTGGCCTGCCGGGCGAGCGGATCATTGCCGAGGGCAAAACCGGTCGAAAGATGTTCTTCATTGCCTCCGGGGCTGTGCAGGTGCATTTGCCTAGCGGCCCGATAAGGCTTACCAAGGGCGACTTTGTTGGTGAGATGGCTCTAATGACGGACCAGCCGCGCAACGCCGATGTGGTCGTCGATGGCTTCTGTCACCTGTTGGTTCTGGATCGCCGCGACTTCCAGCGGCTTATCCGCAATCTGCCGGAGCTGAAGAGCCAGATTGAAGCCAAGGTTGCCGAGCGGTTGCAGGCCCGCGAGGACAGACGCAATGCCTAGTCGTTAGAATACCACTGGTCATCATTGTAGTGGCGTGGGTCAGCCGAGGTCCCGCCGCAAGCGCCAAAGCCCTGCTTCCAACCGACTTGATAGGCCTCATCTGTTTCAAACAAAACTTCGTCGCGCACCACCGGCGAACCAAATCCGTTTTGTCTTTCGTGGGCCGTAGAGCAGCCGTGCGAATAACCTTCGCTATAGGATGGCGATTCCAGGATCGAAGGATCGATCGGTTTTACGCAGCCGGCAATGCTAAGGCCAGCCAGGGTCAATAAGCTCACAAGGGTCAGGCTCTTTCGCATTTATGTCTCCAAACTCAAAGGGGGGGCAGAAGTCTAACGCCATTCGTCAAGCACACTATCGAATTTACCGGATGATTTCATCCAAAAACGGCTGAAATCTGAGAAAATTCACGCCAAAGGCCTTCGCCGCCCAGACCTCAATACCGATAAAATTCGCGGGCCGCCATCAAGTTAAAAATAACCAAATGCTGCCATAAAGGGGTCAGAGAAACGGGGGTCCTCAGGGTAAACGGGAAAAATTAGGGAAAGAACGCAGCTTGTCTCGAGTTCTACACAACAGTGAAGTGATTAAACTCGCCGCCCAATCGGCAGAGCGTGGTACTTTTGGCAAAAAGCGCACCGAGACAAAACCTGTCACCCGTGAGCCGACTGCCTGGGAAAAAATGCAGGTCACCCAGCTCGAAGGTCTCAAGGCCAAGGATATGACGGATGAAGAGCAGTTGAGCTTCTTCCTTTCGCGACTTTCCGATCTTTTGGTTCAGCCGTCGGAAAAGATGCCGCCACAAGAGCGGGCCTTGATAGATGATGTAGCCCATCGCATCACCAAATTAGTGTCGAAGGAGATATTGGTCAGCTTGTCCGAGCGGCTGATTGCACAACACGCGACGCCGCCGGCTCTCATCAAGGCCTTGCTACTCTCAGACGAAGAGGTCGCGCTTCCTCTCTTGAGATCAACCATGAAATTTGCAGATCCTGATTTGATTGCTGTTGTTAAAAACAAATCTGAAGCACATCAGGTCGCGGTCGCCAGACGTGAAAATCTGCCTACGACCGTCTGCGAGGCGATCGTATCCCATGGCTCCGAAGCGGCTCTGCGTCATTTGCTGGGCAATTTGTCGAGCCAGATTTCCCGTCAGTCCTATGTGTTGTTGTCCCAAAGGAGCCTGACAGACCCGTCTCTTCTGGATCTCTTGATTGAGCGAGAGACCTTCCCCGCCGACATTGCGCATCTTGTTTTTTGGTGGTGTCGCTCAAAGGAGCGCAAGCGTATTATCGAGCGCTTCTCTTGCCAACGGGAGACCATCCGGGAAATCATACCAGAAGACTTCCTGCTGGCGCTGAGAGACAAGGGAGGACCATCATCCTTTGCCGCTCGGATGATCTTGAAGCCTGAAAGATTGCCAAGAGAAGATGTGGAAGCCGCCTTGAGCGCGCTGCAAAATGGCGACAATGACAAGGTTCTTTCAATATTGTCGGAAGGTGCCGGTATCAAAGAAGAAACTGTCGCGCAAATTCTTGACGATTCCGGCGGCGAGGCAGCGGCCGTTTTGGCCAAGGCGTGCCACTTTGGACGGGCGGGGTTTCTCCGACTGCGTCATATTCTCTGCGAACTCAAGGGCCAGCCTTGGGATGAGCGCGAATTCGCAAATGACACGGCCGCCATTATTCATGACACACTTTCGACCGACAGAGCCGATGTTGTCCTGCGCTACTGGGACCGCACAAGCCGAGAAGTAACAGACTGAGAGTATTTTCGATGAGCAATTTCCACGAAAACGTCGAGACAGAAACCGCAAGGGATCAGGCCGAAGCGAAAGCGGGGCCAATCAAGCGCGGCAAATCAGCGATCATGTCACTTTTGGCCATGATTGAAGGGTCGCGCGAGCGCGATACAAAAACCTGGGTCAGGATTTTTGAGACCGTGTCAGAATTTCGCTACTCCGGGGACCCGGAACTTGAACAAAAAGACCTGGTCGTTCTGGATGTTATTCTTCACAGCCTGTTGCCTAAAGTGACAGTGCGCCACCGGCGCGGCTTTGCCGAACGTATTTCACGGTTGAGTGAAACCTCGCAGATCCTCATCGAGAGCCTGATCACCGATGAGCTAACGGTTGCTGCACCCATCTTGGCGCGCAGTAAGAGTATCTCAGAACCACATTATAAGGCGGCGATTTCCCGCGGCACCGCTCAGCACCGATGTGTGATTGCAGGACGGCCGGATTTGACCGCTCAGGTGATCGAGGATTTGTTGGAATTCGGGGATGTGAAAACATTTTCCGTTTTACTGCACAACAACAAGGTGATCTTGAGCGAGAAGCAATTCCTCAAAATTCTCGACCACTACCTGGGCGATGAAAGCCGGGAAGAAGAGGTGTTAGAGGGCTCTCACCTGACAATGTCATTGGCCTATCAGTCTTATTGGCAGTGGACACCGGCATCTCGAATGAATTTGCTTAAGCGCTTTCCGATGAACAGCGACGCCTTTGGCCAGGTATTAGACGGCCATGTGCGCTCTCGCGGGGAGCACAATGGCGCCTCACATGCGCTCAAGGCAGCGATTGCGCTTCACGATCGTCTGAGTGCAGTTCGCCAGAAGGGATTTACTTTGGTGCTTGACGATATGAGCGTTCAGCATCTCGTTGAATTTATGCTCAATGGACTTTGCATTGGCAAGCGCAGCATCAAAAGAATCTTCGCCGATCCAAGTGGCTTTTCATTGGCAATCTTTTTCAATGCGCTTGGATTGAGAGCCAGTCAGTTTAAGGATGTTTATTCCTTGATCTGTCATCAGGACAGCAACTGGGAGTCGCATTCAAACAACCTCCAATCTGCCGCAGATAGTTTTGATGTGATTGATTCAGAAGTTGCCGGCAATCTGATTTCTGTTTGGTGCTTTGGTGATGTGCGTTCAATGTCCGACCGACAACAGGAAATTGCGGCTTAAGGATTTTGGTTAAGGGCTATTAACCAAAAATCAATAAATTTTTAAAATTCACCCTCAGTTAAGAGTTGTTCCATAATCTGATCCTGTGCGGAAGGGTGTCGAAATTTAGAGACCTCCAGACGTGCGAATCGAAATGGCAAACCAGTGGAAACGCTGGGACGCAAAGCCACCGACCCAGGGGTTATGGGCAGCGGGGCTACCGAAAGGAGCAGACGATGGAGTCAGCCATGCGTGTTATCGTATTGGCTTCCCAAAAGGGGGGATCCGGTAAAACGACACTTGCCGGGCATCTTGCGGTTGAAGCAGAACGGCAGGGGGCAGGGCCTGTCGCACTCGTTGATACAGATCCACAAGGGTCGTTGTCGAAATGGTGGAACGCGCGCGCGAAGGAAACGCCCGTATTTGTTCAGTCCACATTTTCGCGTCTTGCCTCAGACCTGAGTGAAATAAAAGCCGTGGGCTACAAGATGGTGGTGATCGACACGCCGCCGGCGGTGACCCATGCTATTTCTGATGTGGTTGACCTGGCGAGCATGGTCATTTTGCCGACGCGTCCAAGTCCGCATGATTTGCGTGCCGTGGGTGCGACGGTGGACATTGTTGAATCGCGTCGCAAGCCTCTGGTGTTTGTCATTAATGCCGCGACACCTCGTGCGCGGATCACCAGCGAGGCAGCTGTTGCTCTCTCACAACATGGAACTGTGGCGCCGGTCAATATTCACAACCGTGTAGAGTTCGCCGCCAGCATGATCGATGGACGCACTGTCATGGAGACAGATCCGACCGGCGCTTCCGCCGAAGAAGTGCGCGCCTTGTGGGGATATCTGTCTGGCCGCCTTTCGCGGCTGGATCAGGAAGCAGCTGAAGCGCGCCATGCGCGCCTCGCGCAGCGACAGGTCAACGGCCTTGGTCGATCCGTTCCCACGTTCGGGCGCCGGGCAGGATAGGGGCGTCACATGGATCACAGTAATTCAGCAAAAAAAGAGCGTCCCCGTTATGCCTCATTGACAGCTGGGCTCCTGGCCCGCAAGGGGCAAGCGGTGCCGGTCGCAGCCTCCTTTTCTCCGGAAGCGATGGCGCAACATCTACCGGCCAAGCGTTTGGCACAGGAATTTGAAAGCGAATCCACCATGTCCGGGTGGAATCCATTTAATGCCCTGGGCGGTCGCTCGTTAGACCAATCAGCGTCCGAAGACGAATTGTCGGCAGGACCGTTGGACGAGAGAGCTTCCAAGATTGAAGAGGCCTTGTCGGAAGAATGGGGAAGGTCGGAAGCCCAAAAAGGGCCGGAGCTTGATCTGTTTGGCGACGAGGTGCCTGAGGAACAGGGCGACCAGGGCCTGGGTTTGGATGCATTGGTCGATCGGGCAATCGAAAGTGCCCAGCGCAATCGACCCGGCGCGCCTTTAGACTTTGAGGACGACGAGTTTGAATACGTTGACACCGCCGCGCCGAAGTCAAATTGCGCCGCCGCCAAGGCCGATCTGGTCGCCAGCATTCGCAACGCCTCACTTGCCGAACAAGGAAATGGGGCGGGCGTGCCGCTTGATCCCCGCCGCTATATCCGGCTGCAGGTCGCCGCGATGAAACTTGATGTCACTAAACAGGAGCTTATGTCCGCAGCTCTTGACGCGTTCCTCGACACACTCCTCGAGGATACGTTTTCAGAATGCTCTTGCATGCAGAAGGGGTTAATCTAGCAAAGCACTAGAGAGCAAGGCGCCGGAGCGGGATATTTAAAACCTGCTCCGGCGCCTTTTGACTTTTGACGCAAATCAGCCGCAGTATTTGTTTTGATTGTGTCTGATAAGGCGGAGAAAAGTGGTGAGCAGTCCGAAATCATTCTTTGACCTGGCGCCCGAAGGGCGAAGAGGGCCTTGGCTCTATCTCGGGGGCGCGCTTCTGACCCTTGTTCTTTATGCGGTCATAAGTGGTGCCGCGATGTCGGCTCTCTTCCTTCCAAGCCTTTATCCAGCGCTTGTGCTCCTGAAAGAAAAAAAGAGCTGGATCGACCTGACGCCCGACCAGGATATGTTGGCCTTGATCGCTTGCACGGCCATTCTGGTTTCCGTCATCGCCTTGCTGGCGGCTAATCTGATCGTCGCCAGATTTCTGCACAAGCAGCCATTAATCACGCTTTTAACAGCCCGGCCTTCTTTTGATATGAGGCGTTTCACCCTGAGCGGGTTGACCATTTTGGCCATCGAAGGCCTGGTGCTCCTTGTCGGGTATGGGATGTCTCCGGATGAGTTTGAGGTTGTCTTTGATTTTGACCGCATGTGGCCTTTTATCATTGTGGTTGTGCTCCTGACGCCTTTTCAAGCTCTGGCGGAGGAGGTCTTTTTCAGAGGCTACCTCACCCAGGGTATTTCGGCCCTGACCGGCAGACTCGGGTTTCGATTGATCGTGCCCGCGGTCATTTTCATGCTTTTTCATGCCTTCAACAGCGATTGGAGCGCGGGTGGGGTCTGGGCCGCTTTGACCTATTTGACGCTCGCCCTTTATCTGGCGATTCTGACCCTGAAGAGCAATGGGCTGGAAATGTCGACAGGAATGCATGCCTTTCACAACATGTTCGTCTTCCTCATCGCCACCTCCACTTCCTCTGGGATGCCATTTGCCACCGTTGTGGTGACCTCTGGCGAGCAATCGGACTATATGATGAGCTATTTTTCTCTCTTCCCCGTTATGGCGCTTCACTATGGAATCACGAGGCATCTTGGGCTTTTCGAGCGCGACAAGGCAGCAGCATGGCCCGCCTAGACCGGATCTGGGTCAGCTCGGCCTGATTCCGCCTTTGTTCCCTCCGAAAACGGTTGCGAGGGCCTCTCTGACATGGCAAATGATGGTTAACTTTGTCCTGCGGGCCCATGGCGGGCAGCGGGGCAGGTGCACCGGTTGACCGACCAGAGGCCACCCCCGGCCTCACAACAAACCTGCACATATTTCTTTTCAGGATCGCCCTTTGACCGAGGAGGGGGCGGTTTCACGATTGAACAGGGACCCGATATGAGCGACTCGCAAAGCATAATTCATGCACTTCCGAAGAATTTCATGGGCTCATCTGCCCTCTGGTACAAACAGGTTATTCTGGCCTTTTTGGTCATTAATCCAATTCTGGCGTTCACGGCCGGATTTAGTGTCGCGGGTTGGGTTCTGATTCTGGAGTTCATCTTTACCCTCGCGATGGCGCTGCGGTGCTATCCGCTCATCCCCGGGGGATTGATCGCCATCGAGGCCGTCGTCATTGGACTGACCAGCCCTGAATCGGTCTACCACGAACTTCACGCCAATCTCGAAGTGATCCTGCTTCTGATTTTCATGGTGGCCGGCATTTATTTCATGAAGAGCCTGCTGCTCATGGTCTTCACTAAGCTGCTTTTGAAGATCCGTTCCAAAATTCTTCTTTCCATCATGTTCAGCGCGGCGGGAGCCTTTTTGTCCGCCTTTTTGGACGCCTTGACGGTGACCGCTGTGGTGATTGCCATCGCGGTGGGCTTTTATGGCATTTATCACCGTTTTGCATCCGGCAAGCACCTTTATGCCGACGATCATGACCATGCCGATGACACCAGCGTTGAAGATCAACACCGCGACGATCTGGAGCATTTCCGCGGGTTCTTGCGGAATCTGTTGATGCACGCCGCGGTGGGGACTGCCCTCGGTGGCGTAATGACTCTGGTGGGCGAGCCGCAAAATCTTCTCATCGCGTCACAGGCGAATTGGCAATTCCCGGAGTTTTTCTTACGCATGGCGCCAGTGACCATTCCGGTGTTGATCGCTGGCTTGATAACCTGCGCTCTCGTTGAGAAGATGCGCATCTTCGACTATGGCCATCAGATCCCCGAGCTCGTGCGCGCGCAGCTACAGGCTTACTCCGACACCCAGGATGAAAAGCGCACCAGCTCTGAAAAGGCATCCCTAATCATGCAGGGCATTGTGGCCCTTTGGCTCATTATTGCTTTGGCGTTCCATTTGGCCGCGGTTGGCCTCATTGGCCTTACGGTCATCGTCTTTGCCTGTGCTTTCACGGGGGTTACCGATGAGCATCAGATCGGTCACGCCTTTTCAGAAGCTTTGCCCTTCACGGCACTTTTGGCCATTTTCTTCGCAGTTGTGGCTGTCATTCACGATCAAGGACTGTTCGCGCCGATCATCCATCATGTTCTTGAGGTTGAGGGAAATATCCAGATTGCTTTGTTCTACGTGGCCAATGGGGTGCTTTCAGCCATCAGTGACAATGTTTTCGTAGCGACGGTCTATATCAACGAAGCCAAGGTGGCCCTGAGCGAAGGCTTGATCACGCGAGATCAGTTCGATCTCATTGCCGTGGCAATTAACACCGGCACCAATATCCCGAGTGTCGCGACGCCCAACGGACAGGCGGCTTTCCTGTTCCTGTTAACGTCCTCGGTTGCGCCGCTGGTGCGCCTGTCATATCTGAAGATGGTGCAACAGGCCTTGCCTTACACCATCGTGATGAGCATCGTCGGATTTCTTATGGTGCTCTATGTTCTGCCCCAGACGACCGTTGATCTTTATAACGCCAAGCTTATCGGACACCATCAGGCCTCTGAAATTCACTTTGACACAGAAGAGGCAACCGGCGGGCACTAACTGAAATTCTAAAATCAGGCGTCTTCCAGGGTGGCGCGCGCGTCACTCTGGATCCGCTGGATCATGGAGTGCAGTCCGTTGGAGCGTTGGGGCGTAAGGTGTGTGTCCAGCCCCATCTTGGCCAGGATGGCCTTAGCGTCAATCGCCAGGATTTCTTGCGCGGTTTTCCCTGAATAGAGAGAAAGCAGTATAGCAATCAGGCCCTTTACGATGTGCGCGTCTGAATCGCCTTGGAAATATAGGCGCGGCGGGGCGGCGTCATCAGTTTCACTCACGAGCCAGACTTGACTGACACAGCCTTGAACCTTGGTCTCGTCGTTATGCGCCTCTTCCGGTAAGGGCGCCAGAGTGCGCCCGAGCTCAATCACATAGCGATAGCGGTCATCCCAGTCATCAAGGAAGTCAAAGTCCGCGAGGATGTCATCGATGGTCGAGGCCATGGGGTGCACAAGTCTCAGGTTATCATTTACCGAATTTGTATAAAGGGACATAGGCCGATCAGACGTTGGATGCAAGCTCTCCAGAGTGCTCTCAAAACAAAAAAGGCGATGCCAATGCACCGCCTTTTTATGAGCCTGTATCAGAGCTGAATTCAGGCTGGATTACCGTCCAGGGTCATGAAGCCCCAGCAATCCGATACTTCCTTGATGCCGTGGCGACCGGTGCAATAGGCCTGTTCAGAAAGATCCCGCGAGGCGGCTACGCACTGAGCCAGATTGAGCTTTGCCCATTTCAGGCATTGTTCACCGTCCTTATACTCGGACAATATCGTGGTGTTTTTCTTGTACTTGCCTTCAGAGGTATTGGTGCTGATGTGAGCGCCCAGGATCAGCATATTGCCAAGGATCGGGCGCGATTTTGTGGTCACAGCCGCCTGACTGATCTTCAGGTTGGTTTTGGACGCCGCCATGACCATTTCCCCGCTAAACCCGGCCTTGATCAGTTGAGAGCGCTCTGCAGCCATGGAAACATTGGTTGTTTTGCCGGTCTGCAGATCAATAGAGATCTGGCGGTAGGCCTGAGACATGCTGGCCATCTGGTGGTTTTCTTCAGAGACGCTGTAAAGGACGGAACGAACCGCCTTTGGAGAAGATTTCAGCCGCATAACCGCATCGGATTTTCTGTAGAGCGAGTTCAAAAAGCGCTCAGGTCCGTCTTTGCGTGTCTTAGTGGCAATTTCATTTGAATAAGAAGGGGTTTGTGCCGCAACTGATGCGTTGTAGGCAACCCAGGCGCGCGACAATGATTTCGGGTCATATTGAGCAAGCCGCATATGGGCTTCCTTGATGGCCGAACGATTTTCAAACGAAGCCTGGGCAGCAAAAGCCAGATCGCCGCGATATTTGTCATAAGTGCGCACGAGGCCGACAATTGTCTTGTCGTTTGGCCCTTCATTGCTCTTCAGCGCTTCGGGAACCGCCACTTCAGCCTCGGCAACCGTCTCGAAGACGGTCTTTCCTTCTGGCTTGGTTTCTGCCTGAACGGCAGCGACAACAACCTTGCCAGATTCTGTTTGGGCTCCCTTGATGGAGGCGGGCTTGCGTTTCGGAACCGCCACAGCTGCCTTGGCTTCGACAACCTCGGGCGCTTCGACTGCTTCGGTTGTTTCTTCCAGAGCTTCTTTTACATTTTCAGGGCCCGTTTGATCTGCCGCCTCGGCTGAGGCACCGCCGCCTAGGAACGAGAAGCCCGCGCCGCCGCCCATGGTTTGGCAGCCGCTCAAAGCCGGCAAACTCAGAGCCAAAACCGAAACGGCTCCCAGCCGTTTCAGGCCCTTCCAGAAATGATTTCCCTGCGAAATTGACCCAATCCCATTACGCATCATCACAAAAATACTCCTCGTCAATCCACATGACGAACTCGTGGACCTGTCACGTTTTTCGTACAACCAGATCTAACTCTCGACCGTAAAGTCCCAACAATCCCCTCATATGACGGGGAGTATAGGCAATTTCCAGCCACTCGCAAAGGTCAGACCCGATCCCGATGTCGCCTAACTTAGGCCGCAAGATTTAAGGACCGGTGACCGATGAACGGGGGATTTGCCCAAAACTCGCACAAAATTCAAATCAAAGAGCTCGAATCGATTAACCAGTCCTGCCATTTCCGCCAGCCATCGGATCTGGGGCCGGGGAGCGTAGGTTTTATAAGTTATTGAAAAATAAAGATAAAAAGGTACCGCAATTGTCAAAAAGGAGGATTCAGAAATCGTTAACACATCGGCCCGAGGTTAGAGGAAATCTTCAATAAGCGGCCCGGTGTTGCGGTCGCCAAAGGCAGGAAATACCAGTGTCTCTGACACGATTTTTCAAAGAATCCTTTGACCCCCTAGGGGCCGCGCCCGTACGCCATCGGGACCGGGCGCGGGGATTTGTCATATCTAATTTTATGGCGGGGTTTTCCGGATCCTTGGCGGTTTTGGCCTATTTGGTCGCTGTGGGGCAGCCGGGCACACTCGGGCTGTTGATTGGGGCTTGGCTGGTGGCACCGCTTTTTATCGCGTTCCTGCCGCGCATGGGGATGCCGCTTGACACAGCGCAGCTCCTCTCACTGACAAATCTGACCTGCCTCATCACTTTTCTGGCCGGATCCACCGGGGGCCTCACGTCCTTCCTCATCGCTTGGCTCTTAATTGTCCCGTTTGAAGCGACGCTTTCAGGCAACCGACGGGTTATTTTCACGTCGCTCGGCCTTTCAAGCGGCGCCGTCGGCCTGTTGATGGTCCTTGGTCAGCTGGGCTGGCTTCCAGCCTCTCCGGTCCCTGCCACGGATTGGCTGCCCCTATTTGCCGGCGCCACGACAGCCGCAATTTTCTACTCTGGGGCGCTGGCCATCACGGTCCAGAGAACTTATCAGAAGATGGAGCTGGAGGCAGAACTGGGCGAAGCCAAATATCGCTTTTTGGCAGACAACGCCCTCGACATGATTATTCGTCATCGCGCGGACGGCACCATGTCTTTTGTTTCCCCTGCTTCGCGGACCATTTTGGGATATGCCCCGGATATGTTGATGTCCATGCCTTTTGGTGCGTTCCTGCACAGGGCAGATCGAAACCGCGTTGAAACGGCCCTGGCTGACGCCATTGCCACGGGTCAAGACACGACACTCGAATTTCGCATGACCCACAAGGAGGGTCACCAGGTGTGGATGGAAATGCGTTGCCACCCCGTCCATGAGGAAGGCAAAGGCATTTTTGAGATCATTGCCGTTGCCCGCGATATCTCACATACCAAGTCTGAGCAGCAGGCCTTGATGTCTGAGCGCGACGAAGCTGAGATCGCCAATAAGGCCAAATCAAAGTTTTTGGCTAACATTTCTCACGAGCTTCGCACACCGCTCAATGCCATTATCGGGTTTTCCGATATGATGCAGCAAAAGGTCTTTGGACCGCTCGGCGACGTTCACTACGACGACTACGCGCGGCTGATCAATGAATCTGGCGAACACCTGCTGGAGTTGATCAATGATCTGCTCGACATGTCGAAAATCGAAGCCGGAAAATACAAGCTCAAGTGCGAGAACTTTCTCTTTCCGCTCATTATCGAAAACTGTCTGCGCATTGTGCATCTTCAGGCCAAGCAGGCGGGCGTCCACCTGGCCGTCGACATTCCGACCAAGATGCCAAAGATAAACGCCGATCCGCGCGCCTGCCGACAGATCCTTCTTAATCTTCTCAGCAATGCGCTCAAGTTCACGCCAGCGGGTGGCACAATCACCGTGGGGTGTCGTTTTGAGGCGGGTATGATTGTCCTGGAAGTGAAGGACAACGGGGTCGGCATTCCGCCAGTGACGCTGGAGCGGCTCGGCAATCCTTTTGAGCAGGGGGAAGCCATTCACGACCTCGGTCCAACAGACCGCAGCAAGGCGGGCACCGGCCTGGGCTTGTCATTGGTTCGGTCTCTGGCTCGCCTCCATGGCGGAGATCTGGATATCGCTTCCGAGGTTGGAACCGGCACTGTGGTCCTGGTTTTTCTGCCGCTCGTTGCCGATATTGAGGGGGAAAACGACCAGCCGATGTTTGAAGAGGTCGAGCGTCTGGAACGCAAAGAGGGCCCCCGCAAGGCCCGCAAACTACCGCGCTCTGTCAGAGAACTGGCCCCCATCCGCACGCCAAAACGTGCCGAGCAGCACGAGCCAGACGGAAGCACGGTATGGCCAGGCCTTAAAGGCGTTGCTTAGACAAGAGGTGTGACGGCCCGCCGCTTCCGCAAAGAGGCGTTACCAGCGGCGGTCAAGGCTCTCGGTCAGATCTGTGCGATAGGTGGCGCTGCGCGGTCCAAAATTAAACCGCAGTTTGATAAAGCCCGTCACTTCGGAAAAATCTTCATTGTTCTGGCCAGAGGCGCCAGCTTCCAGCATCCAGCGGTCTGACAAACGCCATACCCCTTGAACCTTTCCTTGGATACCAACCCCTGAAGTTTCTGTGCCTGAATAGACATCGGGACCGATCCAGGGCGTTAGCGGGTAGTAGGGACTGTCATCCTGGGTCGCGGTTTGAGCGCCAATAGAAGCATCACCCCTGATGAGCCAGTCACGACCCTCCTTGGTCAGGAAATTGACCGACACGCCAAAATTATGAAGCTCCTGCGGGCTGTAATAGCCGCCGTGACCGACAGTAAATTGCGAGAGATTGTGCTCAAAACTCTCATATCGATAGCTTGGCCCAACCGAGAAATAGGCAAAATCAGGTTTGTCGAGATTGTAGGACACACCGATCGACGCTTTGACATGGCCGTTGTCCTGAACATGTTCGCCGGTGCGCTGTCCCCAACCACCACTTGCGGAAATATTCCAGCGATCGCTGACCGGACCAAAATAAGAGGCTTCAAAACCCGTTTCCACAACGCCGCCAAAACTTTCTCCGGAAATTGGATCCTTGGCGCCGCTTGTCGACAGAATGGATTCATAAACCGGCACACGGTAGAGCGACAAAGAGGTCTGTGAAGGCCCATCAAAGAGGTCGATACCCAAACGCCCTGTCACGGTTGGGTCGACCTCACCGCCAATCGGTGAAGTCCCCAATTCCGCATGCCAGGAAGTATCGCCTTCCCGCCACCAGGCAAGATGCGGCACCAATAAAGAAGGCTCTTCATCGATGAATTCGGGAATGAGGGGCCCCCCAACGGCGTCCCATAAGCCCACCGGACGCGTACCATCATGCTGTCCGCCCGCATCGAGGGACATCCCCTCCAATTCGACTTTGTAATGCGAGAGCCCGGAGGACCATGCCGCGCCCAGTTTGTTGGAAAGGATGGTGAGCTTACTCAGCCCCTGGTCGCCATCACGGGATTGAACCCGCAAGGTGTCTGCCAGCCAGCTGATGCCGGTCTCATCAAGGCGTCCAAACCTGCCCGGATCAGCATCGGCGGCAAACAGAAAATGTCCACGATAGGTGGCCCGTTCTGCCGCGCTCATGACCCAAACTTCCGGTCCCTGTTCCAATGCCTGCGTATCTGCTTCTGCTTCGTCAGACACGGCCACCTGATTGCTTGCAGGAGGCTGTGAGGTTTCCGCGCGAATAAGGGCGGCCAATTTCGCCATGCCGCTGTGTGAGCCTTCTCGCGTCTCGGCAAGTCTTAGAGCTTCGGCGTCATTGCCCCTCGCGCGCAAACTCAAAGCACGGCCGTAATCGGCCTCGGCTTGTTGACGAGAAGAGAGACCGCCTGCGGTTTTGGCCACCTGAAACAAACGGTCAGCGTCAGCATATTGGTCGCGGTTGTAGGTGCGCCAGCCCATGGCCAGCACTTGAGGACCCACGTTGGGCTGAACGCCCTCGAGCGCCAGGAGCCTGGTGACCCGCTGCGCCGTGGGAGCGAGATTGTATTTGAAAGCAGCCGCCAGCCAGCTGGTCATAAAATCCACACGTACTTTCTTGATTTCGGCACGTGTTTCACCCGGCAAGTTTGCATCTCTGCCATGCACGAGAATTTGACCGAGCGGTCCACCATCCTGCTCTGCCAGCTTATAGACTTTTGAAAACCGCTCGCTGTTGATCCCGGCATAGAGGATACCCGATGCATGATCGGCAATCGGGCGTTCTTGATAAAGCTTTGTAAAAGCCGCCAGAGCTTCAACATATTGCCCGAGGCGGTGATGGCTCCAGGCTTCAAGAACGCGCACATCAGGCCGCGCTTCGCGGACCTCGGGATTAGCGTCAATCAGTCGAAGCACTTCATTCAGATCATCGGCTTCATAGGCCGAAATGACAGAATCGGCCACGCGGAGCAGTTCCGCATCGCCATCGCCTGTTGCGGTCGGGAGAACAAATCCATCGGCATCCAAACGGCGCAGCATTTTGATGACAACTTCAATGTCGCCTTCTCCTGGCGGGACAATTTCGACATTGTCCTGTTCACTGGCTTCCGTCAGTGTTGGCGAGGATCGATCGACCTGGGTGTTGTCTTCCTCCGTTTTGACAGAGGACCGGTCACTTTCCCGCGCAACCTCTTCGGCAAAGGCAAGCGTAACTGGGCGCCCTGTGAGCGCCCAGATGCCAAATACCAAAGCAAGGGTTGATGTTTGTCGCTTATCGGCCATTTGGCCCCGCATCAAGTTAGAGTTAAACCGTCTCTTTCAGGCGGCGACGGTCGCGCAGGAGCGCCCGCACCGAATAGGCAAAGATCGGAATAACGACCAGGAAGCCGAAAATCCACCACCAAGGTGCCCGCGCCAGATGATAGCGCATCAACTCGAAGAAATCGATTTTACCGACATGGAATAGTGTACCGGCGCGTTGCACCCACACTTTTTCAGTGTCCGCGCGCCAAAGCGCCAGATCACCGGCCAATTGACCCCAGTTAGCAGGTTCGGTAATGGCGTTCATATTGGCTGCCAAAGCTTTCGGTGTGGCCGCGGTGATCACGGTCATGGTCTTGCTTTCCATATAGGGGGACTCATAGGCCACCATAATGGAATTATTCCCCAAGCTTCCGGACTGTTTTACGGTAATGCTCTGACGAGCCGTTTCCTTACCCTTGCCACGCGCAGCTTCATAAGCGGCATTTACATCCGTCCAATAGTCTTCTTGAGCGACTTGCGCCATGGCCCGGGAAGAAATCGGATAGGGCAGGGCATTGATGTCGTTCAGGGCGAACGGCGCGCCTGCAAGAGCGCTCTTTTCGATCTGGTCAATCGGTCCGATGGCAAAAACATTGCGCGCCTTGACGGTATCGTCCACACCAAAACTCAAATGTACATCGTACAGCGGTGCCCGTGAGACCTGCGCCATCTTGGCTGCAACCGTAAAGGCGGCGCTGATTGTGTCATTATCCTGTCCGCCAACAAGGATCGCCAGGGCGGTGCCCGAAGGATCGCTGGTGTAAGGAAAGCCTGTGCGTTCAAATATCGACAAATCCGGCTGCCGGACATAGCGCTGAGCTTCCGGCACACGGAGTTCTGAGCTACCTGACAATGTCAGGAGAAGATTGTCCTGTCCGGGGGCAATGCATTCGCCGCCGAACGGCGAATGAAACGCCGGGCGAAACTCAATTGTGTTTTGTCCCGGGATGAAGGCACGGGCGGGCATGTAGACATTGTAATCGCGGAATGTCGCGCCGTTTTCGCTGTTCATCGGGATCGCCTGCAGGAAATGCCCGTTCAGATAAAGATTGAGAGCTGAGTCGCCACGGAACCCGGCGCCATAGCTCATGTCGAGCGCAAGCTCCAGATTTTCGGATTCACGCACATAAAAATCAGCAGGCAATTGGAACCGCAATGCGGCTGACTGCTCGCCGACCGCGCTCAACGTCTGGGTTTGAAAATCCAGCTCAGAGAACTTGTAGGACGTATCGGGTTCCACGCGCGGGCTCGCCGCAGCAATCGCCGCCGCCGGTACCGAAATCTCGTCGATCAGCATGGTCGGTCCATCCACAAACGGGAAATTGTCGAGGCTAAAGGCCGTTGCCGCGCGCTCGACTTCTTCCGGGGTGGTGCCCGAGATAACCAGGGCGAATTTGCCCTTTTCATTCAAAAGCGGATAGATGCCAACAAAAGCGGAGGTAATGGACTGAGCGACTTCCGGGGCGACATAGCCGCGCAATTCGTCAGCAGTGCCAAAAAGAACAACGTTCTTTTCCTCAAGATGAGAGAGGTCCAGACCCGCCAAAGCGCCTTCGCCTTCACTCGCTCTTTGTGCCCGCTCAAAACCAACGGTTGGCATAAAATATTCGAGCCTTAGCGCCACAGCTTGCGAAATCATGCCGCCCCAGCGAAGAACTTCAGAGTTCATTTCAGGGGAGGCGCTGATCAGCGTGAAGCTACGCGCACCGCCAAGGTTTGGTGAAATAAGATCGTCAAGCTGCGAAAGGGTCGGCTGGGTGAGATCGAAGGAGCCATTGAGAACAAGTTCTGAATGTTCTGTGTCGATTTGCGTCCAGAGCTCCGGCGCCGTGAAATCTTCGCAGCTGTCTGTGTAGTGTTGTGCGACTTCAAAAGTCAGATTGTTGTAACCTGGCTTAATCAGCCGTACCGGGATATCGACATTGGCCACACCGTTGGGGTGAGCCGGGTCGAGACGGAATTGCCCGACAACGTTGCCATTGTTGAGAACACGCAGCTGAGACCGGCTTTCGATCAGAGATAGCGAGTTGACGAACTCCAACCTCAGGCTCGCGGAGTCGATGTGCATTTGCGGCGCAATGGAATAATAAACACTGTCGTAAGAGTGATTGCGCTTAAGTTCAATGTTGCCGCTGCCCGCACGCATTTGACTCAGCTGCAGCCTGAAGAGGTTCCCTTCAGAAACCGCCACTGTTTCGACAGCGGCCTCAACAACTTCGCTGGGGACGGTATCCTCTTGAGCGGTGGCGCCCATGTTGCCAGATAGCGCGGCCCAAAGACAGGCGACACTAAGACTGTAACGAAACTGAGATCGTCTGTTTGCGACGGGTTTCATAAGTCACTCTCTTTGTTTGCTGGAAGCCTGTGACCCAACAGGATCCATGTTGATTTTTCACTAGATTCTAATCGATTACCGTTAACAACTCTTCACCATAAGCCCCATCAGGTGCCCACCATGTCCTTCCGTTTGCGACGAATTTTCCGTAACTCCCGAAAGCTCACTTTGCGGAACAGGGCTTTCGCACCCATGCGAATGAGAAATGCGATGTGGTTGAACGAATTAACGAACCCGGCCCGGACAAGAAATGCGAGAGCATCGACGACTTTGGGGTCATCTTCATTGCGGTTCCAATAGCGGTTCCACCGCTCCGAGTTCCCGTGAACCAGAGACACAATTTCGCCAAAGGAGGCCCCGTCCGATGCGTGAAAGGAAAGACCAACCCCTTTGATGTCCATATCAAGTGGGCCGCCAGGATTGCGGCGCACCTCAAGCGTGACCTCACGGACATCGTCCCGGGCTGGGACGACCAGAGTTCCCTCGTGAGCGAGCCGGAACAGGCTTGGATCAACATAAGTATCGGACCGGAAGCGCGCGCCGCCCATTGACAGGTCCAGCAGGCGGCCTTCTACCCGCGCTTCGCCCATTTTGAGCACAGCGCGCACATCGGCGGGTGTTCTGGGATTGAGACGCAATTGGCGCCGTTCAATGAGAATTCCAAGCGCCATCAACAGCGTAATAAAGTTAAAGAAGTTCCACAGTCCCGTGACCAGAATAACGTCGTGCTGCCCAGGATACATTTCCCATCGATAAACCGCCGCAAGAAAGGCGATGAGATTGAGAGCAAAGACCACATAGAAGGGCGACGAAAGAGGCGACACATACTCTTTGTCCAACCGCTCGCCCTTTGGTGTCACATTAAAGTGTGGTGAGTGTGGATTGCGAATGGTGGAAAGCACGGCCGGTAGCGCATAGAGAGACTGCATCAGTTCGTACACGGCGCCAATGAACGGCCAGCGCACCCGTCCGAATTGGAACGTGGCATAGACCATCGAACCGACAAAATGCGGTAGCGTATATACTAAGAATTCTGTGCCGCTGACATTGTAGATCTTCAGCCCGAAGAGAAGGAAGGCAAGCGGCGCAATAAGGAAAATAAATCGCGCAATCGGAAACAGCCAATATAGGCAACTGGACAGATAGCCAATACGCTGTGCCCAGGTGAGATTTGGCATCAGAAGTGGATTACGCAAGATCAGAATTTGTACCATCCCTTGCGCCCAACGGGTGCGTTGAATGACAAGGCCCGAAAAGGTTTCTGGGGCAAGCCCGGCCACCATGGGCCGAGGCACATAAACCGAATGCCAACCCTTTGAGTGCAGCGTAATTGCGGTTTCGGCGTCTTCGGTAATGGTGTCCGTGCAAAGGCCCCCGGTTTCCTCCAGTGCCTTGCGGCGCAAAATAGCCGCTGAGCCGCAGAAGAAACTCGCGTCCCAAAAATCAAGACCGCGTTGGATCGAGCGATAAAACATTTCGTTCTCGCTGGGCATTCTCCGGAAGGTGTCGAGATTACGCTCAATCGGGTCCGCATTGATCATGAAGTGAGGGGTCTGAACCAGGAAGATGTCGTCACGCTGTTGGAAATAGCCAACCGTGCGCATCAAAATATCCGATGTCGGCACATGGTCGGCATCCAGAACCAGTAACAGATCGCCATGGGTAGTTTTCAAGGCCTCATTGATATTGCCGGCCTTGGCTTGAATGTTTTCGTCGCGCGTTTTGTAAATGGCGCCAAATTCCCGGCAGAGATTCTGAATCAGTTTTTGCCGGCTCAGGGCAGCCTCGCGCGCCTGCGGGTCGGCTTGGGTGACTTTTGCCGTGGTGCCGCCATCGTCGAGCACATAGACGTTGAGTTTGTCTTCGGGGTAATCAATCTGGCGGGCTGCCGCCACGGTGATCGACAAAAGCTCCGGCGCTTCATTGTAGGTCGGGATGAAAATATCGACGCTTGGCAGCTTGGTCAGGTCAGGGTCGACCTGGCGTTTTTCCCGGTTCAGCGGGACGATGTTGACCACCAAGCCAAAGGCAAAGAGCAGAAAGCCGAAAATCTCCGCCAGATAGAGCAAGATCATAAGGGCAAAGCTGACCGGATCCTCAAACACAAGTGTCGAAAAGGACCGCCAGATGAAGTATCTCAGGCTTAGCAGGGTAATCAGCGAAAAATACACCACTTTGCCGAACATGGAATCACGCCATTGATTGGTCAGAAGCAGGCAGGCATAGATCGTGATAACCAGAAATGTCTGGGTGGTGAGGTCTGTAGGCAGAGCGGCCAGAAATACAAAAATAGCCAGGCACGCCAAAGAAATGGCGGCAAGTACGGTCTTTCGGCTCACATCCGTCAAGGAATGTAAGAAATTAGCCACGACATTTACCCTTGTGTCTGTTTAAACAGAGCGATTCTCGCCAAAGGTATAGTCAAAGATTACTTCTTTCCGATTAACAGGCGAATGATTCTTTAAGGGGCGGATATTATGGAAACACGATTGAGGACCGACATCTGGGCAGGGGCCCTTTTGCGCCGAGCCATGTCAGCTGGCGCGATGGCAACTCTGGTCCGCCGTGGTGATGCTTCAGCGGGTGTGGTCCTCATAAAAATCAACCATTTGGACGCCTCATTTGATGTCTACGACCAGATCCGCAACGCCAATGGAGATCTGGTATGGGTCAAGGGCCTGAAGACATCGCCCGCGCCCGAGGCCGAAGTGGATGCTTATATTGAGCGTTGCCGCCGGATGGATCCCGACCTCTGGGTTATCGAAATTGAGGACCGGGATGGCCGACATTTTCTGACCGAGCCGGTGGAATAACCTCAAGGGCCTGGACCCTTTGCATCTGACCGTGGAAGCGTGTAAGAGGGCGCACCCAAACCCGTTGACCGAAGGCCCCATTGCCCCATGTCCATGACTGCCCAACCGCAAACGTCTGCCACACTCGCTGCCACGGCAGCGAAACGGCGTACTTTTGCGATCATCTCCCACCCGGATGCCGGTAAGACGACTTTGACAGAAAATCTTCTGCTCATGGGCGGTGCCATTCATTTGGCTGGCGAGGTTAAGGCACGCGGCGAAGCGCGTCGGGCGCGGTCGGACTGGATGAAAATCGAACAACAACGCGGGATTTCGGTCACCACCGCGGTCATGACCTTTGAATACCGGGATGTCACATTCAACCTGCTCGATACGCCCGGCCACGAAGACTTTTCCGAAGACACCTATCGCACGCTGACCGCCGCAGACAGCGCCATCATGGTCATCGACGCCGCCAAAGGCATTGAGCCCCAGACCTTGAAGCTCTTTGAAGTTTGCCGGCTACGCGACATACCGATCATCACTCTGGTCAATAAGGTCGACCGTGAGGGGCGCGAGACCTTCGAGATATTGGAAGAGATCAGCGAAACCCTGGCACTCGATACAGTGCCCATGACATGGCCTGCCGGCATGGGAGGGTTGCTCAAAGGTATTTTCAATTTCCGGGACAAGAAATTCATCACCTATGACCGCGAACAGGGGGTGGGAGAAATCCTTGCCGACATGGACGCCGAAACCCTGGCCAGCGTGATGGAGGCGGATGCCGCCGAGAATGCCTGCCTGGAAGCCTCGCTTGCCCAGGAGGGATATCCCGAATTTGATCTGGAGGCCTATCGCGGCGGCCACATGACGCCGGTTTACTTTGGCTCCGCCTTGAGAAAGTTCGGCATTAAAGAGGTGCTGGACGCGGTGCTTGATTTCGCACCGCCGCCCCAACCTCAAATGACCACGGAGCGCATTGTCGAACCCGGCGAGGATAAAGTCTCTGGCTTTGTTTTTAAGGTTCAGGCGAACATGGATCCCAATCACCGGGATCGCATCGCTTTCATGCGGCTGTGCTCGGGCAAGTTCAAGCGGGGCATGAAACTTAAGCCGGCAGGCTCGACAAAGGCAATCGGCATCCACAATCCGATCTTGTTCTTTGCGCAGTCCCGCGAGCTGGCTGAGGAAGCCTGGCCGGGTGATATCATCGGTGTGCCCAACCACGGCACCCTGCGGGTCGGCGACAGCTTGTCTGAAAACGGTGATCTAAAATTCACAGGCATCCCAAATTTTGCGCCGGAAATTTTGCGCCGGGTGCGCCTTGGAGACCCGATGAAGGCCAAACACATGCGCCGCGCCCTTGAGAGCTTGGCCGAAGAAGGCGTGACCCAGGTCTTCAAACCCACCATCGGCTCCAACTGGATAGTTGGCGTGGTGGGCGCGTTGCAGCTCGACGTTCTGGTCAATCGTATTGAGGCTGAATATGGCCTGGCGATTGATTTTGAACCGGCGCCCTTTGAAACTGCCCGTTGGATTTCAACCGAGGATCCAAAAGAGCTTGCGCGTTTTGAAGAGTCCAATCGTCTGGCACTGTCCGAAGATCGCGACGGCAATCCGGTATTTCTGGCCAAAAGCAATTGGGAAGTGGGCTATATGGAGGAGAAGTTCCCCGCCATTACTTTCTCCAAAACCTGCGAACGACGTTAATCTTCGCCCTGTTCGTCTGAATTCTCTGTTGGTTGGAGGGCCTGCGTGATAACGCGGTCCGGCAAGAGGCGGTACCCCTCTGGGAAGCGTTTCATGTGAAACCGGGTGACATGCTTTTGCTTTTTTGCCCAGGGCACATCCATTTCCCACAAAACATCGACTTCGAAGATATCGCTGCCTTCAAGTTGCCGGACGCCATAAAATTGGGCACCTGGCGGGAAGGGGTGAAGATAGTTGCGAGGGTCGGACAGGCGCTGGGCGTCACCGATAAAAAACTGACCGGTCTCGAGCTCGGTTTTTGAAATATCCGTGCCGTCGAGTTCATAATATTGAGACAGCTGGCGCCAGTCATTGGCTGCAAGGATCGTATTGATCCGGCGTACGGCCGTTTCCGGCGTGGTGAAAAAATGGGTTGGCAAAGTGGTTGCCTCACGAAAAAGCGCGCCCGTCTCATCCGGTCCAAAGCCGCGGAAGAGATAAATCACCATCAAAAAGGCAAATGCCAGGCTGCCTAATATGCCGAAGATCGCTCTCATGAGTTTCGCCAACAATTCCTTTCGTGAATCCTAGCAGAAACAATATGCCGACAGAGCAGGAAGGTCCAATCCGATCTGTTCATGATCTCATCCCTATGCTAGGACCTCACCGGGTAGCGCACACCGCGCGATCATTGGAGAGGACATGCAGACGGATCAATTTTGCACCAACGTCGAGGGGCTATGGCCCACACTCAAATGCCACGTTCAGCAAGCCTGGGTCGACTCGACCTTTGGACTGGGGTGGTACGAGCTGGCCATTGCAATTGCGATCTTCTTATTCTTTCTGGTTGTGCGCCGCTTGATGGTAAAATTTGTCATCGGCGGTCTGAAGCGTCTGGCAAAACGCTCTAAAACAGAAATTGACGATCAGGTTCTGGGCTCCATCGAAGCGCCCATGGCCCTAGTGCCGGTAATATTGGGGATCTTTTTCGCGAGCGAATTTCTCTTTAACGCCGGGCCCGGTCTGGCCGAAAGCGGCGAGCCATTTCTCGCGCGTATAATTCAATCGCTGATATCGATTGTCATCTTCTGGTCGCTGTTCAACATGATTGAGCCGGTTTCCAGCGCCATGCGAAACGTGAAGGTTTTTCTTACCCGTGCCATGGTTGATTGGCTGCAAAAAGCATTCAAGGCTCTTTTTGTCGCGCTGGGAGCTGGGGCCGTGCTGGAGATCTGGGGCATTCCGGTTGGCCCGCTCATCGCGTCTCTTGGTCTTTTCGGTGTGGCAGTTGCGCTCGGGGCCCAGGACCTGTTCCGCAATCTCATTGGCGGTCTGTCTGTCTTGGTGGAACGTCGGTTCCATGTGGGCGACTGGATATTGGTTGAGGGTGTTGTGGAAGGCACCGTCGAACAGATCGGGTTTCGCTCAACCGTGGTGCGCCGTTTTGACAAGGCGCCGGTTTTTGTTCCCAATGACGTTTTGTCCAACACTGCCGTCACCAATTTCAGCGAAATGACGCATCGACGCATTTATTGGAAGATTGGTGTCGAGTATCGCACGAGCGTCGAGCAACTGCGGCAAATTCGCGATGGCATAGAAGCCTATCTGATCGAAAATGAAGCCTTCGCCGACCCTCAAGAAGTTTCGACATTCGTGCGCATCGATAGCTTCAATGACTCCTCAATCGACATCATGCTCTACTGCTTCACGCTCACCACAAATTGGGGCGAGTGGCTGAAAATCAAGGAAGAGTTAGCTTACCACATCAAGCAAGTTGTCGAGGGTGCGGGGTCAGGTTTTGCCTTCCCAAGCCAGTCACTCTATGTGGAAGCCTTGCCGGGCGACCGCGCCGAGGTCTTTGTCCCGCCGTCTCGTTGATCTCTACCGGGACTTTTTTTCCAGGTTAACCATAAACCAGCATTTTTGTGCCTAGACTTAGGGCAGGTCTTGCATTCTGCGCCATTTCCAATAGTGTTTATGGAAAGGGTGGTAGGTTGCGTAAGCGTACAAAGGGTAAATAGGGCACATGTTGAATGCCATTTTCGCCGCATTGGCGGGATCCCAGACCAAGATGATGGGGGTCATCGGTGGGATCAGTCTCTTGATAAATCAATTCAGGCATCAGCTCTCCGTTTGGGTGTCGGGGATACTGGGACAAACAGTGCGACCGGAAATCATTGACGTCGTCCTGTCCTTGCTGACTTTGGCCATGCTCATCACGGTTTTCGTGGCATTTGTCCTCTTCGTGATGAAGAAAATCGCGCGGGCAGGGAAGGCCAATCGCCTGGCCGGACGGTTCGCCGAGGCGCACATGGGGGCTGTCTCAGCCATGGCCGATGCGGCTGAATCGGGAGAGCTTGCGACAAGCTTGCGGTCTGTCTTGTCGGATCTGGTGCATGAAGTCGAGGTTCTGCAGAAAAAATCCAAGCGTCTGCGGGCGCGCAATTCGAGCCTCGAAGAGGCTTATGCCAATTATGTACACCAGCTGACAGTTTTCTCGGCGGCAACCGGTGGCGCCCGAATTTCCGATGACCAGCCGCTCGAAGCAAATCTGGCAGGGCTCACAGAGAGTGCTTTTTCCCTCCTTGAGGCCCTGGGTTATTCGCAAAAGAGCCGCAAGTTTCGCAAACATAAGAAATCAATGCGGGTCCGCTCCGCTGAAATCGATCATGCCCTGCGCTCGGCTATCGGGAGCCTTCAATCAGAGATGCCCGCGAAGGCACCCTCAAGTCCCTCTGAGATATCCGAGGAAAAAGAAGCGCCACCAAATGTCATTGAACGGACCCAAAAAGCGCGCGCCGGAAAACGAATGTCACGCCACGAGCGGCGCAAATTGAGCCCCTGGGATCAACCCGGCAAGGTCCGGGCACAGCGCCACGATAACTGACCCGCCAATCTTAAGCCGCTGCGACCTTTTCAAGCGGCGTTGAAAAGTGTCGCCAGAACCGCAAGGTATTGTGAGCGGCCCGATGGCTGATTTTTGGAAACAACGCCATAGCGGCGCTTACACGTTCAGGGGACCGCTTTCGTCCACCGTTCGACAAAAGTAGAATTGCCGAGAATGTCGTCTTCGGAAGGTTTAAGGCGCGGCCGAGAACCGCTATGCCTGTCGCATGAGGCGCCTTTAAGAGTTCTTCTGTAAACGAGTAATCCAGGCGTGCCATTTCGCTCACAGCGGCGGTAAATTCAATGCCGCCTCCTCTGCGCAGCAGTTCTTCCAGATGCGTGCAATCCAGCCGTTTGTCTTTGGCAATTTGGCTTGCTTGGCGCTTGGCTTGTGCGACGAGCCCCGGGTCCTGAAGGGAGCGAGACGTAAACTGCAAGTCGCTGATCGACAGAGCCATATCAATGTCGTCTTCGGTTAAAAGTTCGGTGCGTTCCAGAATGGACAGATGCTGCGATGGATCGACCCCAAACATCAGGGCGTTCATAATGTCAGGTGGCAGGTCAACCCGGTCGAGCATGAGAGCGGGCAGGGTCCGGTTTTTGAGGGAGATGTCATAAAGGTCTCGAAAATCTTCATAAGAGATCTGAGCAAATTTGTTTGAAACAATCACGGCCGCAGTCGCCTTATATCGCAAGACGCTCTGGGTCACCTGCGGTGAGAGGTCATTTCGTACTGCGACAGCCCGCGCGGTTGAGGCGTTGCCCTCCTGGAGGGCCTGCAAGAGGTCGCGCTGCGTTAACAGCGGGCTGTATTTGAGGATAGGTTCTGCGACATGAGGAACATCCCGCGCCAATAATTGGATTAGATTGGCGGGCGCATGCTCTTCTTTCGACATGGCGAGCGCGAGCGCTTCGCGGGCGGAAGAGGGCAGACTATAGGCGAGAACCTCAAATACTTCGCCAAACAGGGCGCGGCGGTCCGGACTCAATCCGGCTGCGTCCCGCAGGAACATTTCCGTTAAGGCTTTAAGCAGGGCCTCCCGCTTTTCTGCGCAAGGGTCTTCTGCCAATTTCAGGAGCGTTTTTAACGAGGCATTTCGGTCGGACATGGGGGCTATCCTTAAGGGAAGGCGGGGGTTTCGGGTCATTTGACGACCCGATTGTCTCCCTCGCCCCTTAAAGAAAGCGTGATGGAATTAGATCAAATTTGAGCTAACCCGTGACTTTTTCGATAGCATTCGAAAGGGCCTCAACAGCCATATCCATTTCGGTTTCGCTGAAGGTAAAAGCTGGTCCCAAAACCACAATGTCACGCACAGCTTCGGTCCCGCCGCTGTAGAAGAAAACGCCCTCCTGCATAGCGGCGCCGATCACCCGCTGCGTGATCTTGTCCTCCACGGGGAAAGGTTCAAGCGTCTCCTTGTCCTTGACGATTTCAACGCCCCAGAAGAACCCTTTGCCCCTGACCTCGGCGACATGGGAGAGGGCGGCAATCTTTTGCAGTTTTTGTTCCAGCAGCCCTTCCATTTCCGCCACACGCTCGACGAGCCGGTCGCGCTCCATGATTTCGAGCACTTTGTCCGCCGCCGCGCAGGCCGCTGGATGGCCACCGAACGTCGTAAACATCGGATAGAGGCTTGATGCGGCGATGACTTCGGTGATTTCCGGCTTCGCATAAAGGCCGCCAAGCGAGGCATAGCCCGCAACCAGGCCTTTGCCCGAAACCATCATATCCGGTTTGATGTCAAAGTGCTCACAGGCGAATTTTTTGCCCGTACGCCCAAAGCCGGTCATCACTTCGTCGATAATGAGAAGGATGTCATGCCGCGCGCAGATTTCCTGAACGAGCGGCCAATATTTGTCGCCAGGCGGAATGGCGCCGCCGCTGGAGCCATTGATCGGTTCCGCGATAAAGGCGGCAATGGTATCGGCGCCCTCTCGTTCGATCACTTCTTCCAGCGCCCGCGCGGCGGCCTCACCGGCATCGGGCAATTCATTGGTGGGCTTGTAGCGCAAAGGGTAGGGGGTCGGCGCGACGGGCATGTCGGGGAAATAGGGCTCCAGTCCCCGCCGGCGTGAGGCGTGCCCTGAAATGCCCATGTGGGTGATCCCGCAGCCGTGATAGGAAATGTCCCGGTATATGACCTTCCATTTGTCAGGGCGTCCCTTGGCGAGCTGGTAATAGCGCGCGGTCCGAAGGGCCGCGTCGACCGTCTCCGAGCCGCCGCTGCCCAGATAGATGCGCGTGAGCTCTTGTGGTAGCCATTTGTCGAGAAGCCGCTCTGACAGGCGTTGACGTTCTGGCGTTGACCAGGGCGGCAACACATAACCGGTATTTTCCATGGACTTGGCCACCGCTTCGGCCACCTCCTTGTTGCCATGGCCAATAGGCGTGGAAACCGCGCCGCCCGCAACGTCGAGTATCTTTTGCCCGCCAGCCAAAGTGAGATAGTGCCCGCGCGCAGATTCCACATGGACAACCCGGTCCGATTGCAGAAAAGGCCAGACCTGTCGGGAGTGTTCGTTCATTTGAAGCGCCTTGAAATTTGGATTTATTCAACGAAGGACTGTACTGTTTCGTTATCTATTCGCCAAGAAGGGAGTGGCAGGAGAGTGATTGACGATTTGCCGGACCATTACACGAATTTGGCGCGCGCGCTTGAGGTTGCCGCCGAAAATCTCGCGGGGGCAGCCTCGGTTGCCGGCCACCCGATGAAATTCATGAGCGCGGCAACGCACAATCCAGAAGGATTTCCGCAAACTCGGCTTTTGACCCTGCGCGCCTTCGAGCCAGAGACCCGCCGACTTTCGTTCTTTTCAGATTTGAGAACCCCCAAGATTGCGCAGCTGTCCCGCCAATCACAAATGCAGCTTCTCGCCTATGACCCTGAGGCCCGCATTCAGCTGCGTCTGGACGGGTTTGTAAGCGTTATCGATCACCCTGAGCCACTTCGCGCCGCCTGGGAGCGTGTGCCGCTGGCCAGTCGCCGCAACTACATGAGCGATCCGGCGCCAGGTTTTAAGATCAGCGATCCAACTTCGGCCCATCCTGAAAATGACGATGGGGCTTTTGACAATTTCACAATTCTTGAGGTGAAGCTTGTTCGCCTGGACTGGCTCTATCTTCACATTCAGGGTAATCGGCGGGCAGAGTTTGTCTGGGGGGGAGAAGAAAGCTTTCTAGAGCCCGATGAACAACACTGGCTGGTCCCGTAAACCCCATCACACCTCAATAACCGCGCCGCCGCGCCGGGGGTCTGCCGCCCCGCGTGCGCCCTTGGGGCCGGTCTCGGCGACATGCACACCGCCAAAATAAAAACTCTGACCCGGCCAGAGGGCGAGTTCGGCATCCGATTTGCGCAGCATCTCCTCGAAATCTTCCGAGACACCGTATTCGCAGTCGATTTGCCCCGGCTCCACATGGATACGCGGCGCAGTCACGGCTTCTTCCGGCGTTTCGCCGAAGAACCCGATCCGAGCCGCCACCTGCGCGATGGCGGTGCGGATGCGGTTGGAGCCCCCGCTGCCGAGCGCGATCTCGCGGCCATCTTTGAACGAGAGGAGCGATGGCGCCATCATGGAGGAGATGCGGCTATTGGGTTGCCATTCGAAGAACCCATGCGGATTGAGGTCTTCCTCTCCCAGCATATTGTTGAGCATGAAGCCCGCGCCGGACACCAGGTGGCCGCAACCTTCGCCATTTGACATGGTGCAGGCCGCGAGATTGCCAAATCCATCCGCAATGGAGATATGGCTGGTCCCGCCTACTTTTTGAGCCCGTTTCTTGATGGCCTCGCTTAAGGGCGCCAGAAAAGCCTCGCTGAGCATGTGCCGCGCCGTGGCCATTTGCGGATCATCGGCAAAACCACTGTCACGCCAGGCCTCGTGGGTGAGTTGCAGACTGCTCAGGAGCCGTGTTGCCCAGGCACCAGAGCGCGGGTCGTGGCGCCAGGCCTCCACGTCACTCAAGAGAGCGAGCGCCACCGCAATGAGGGTGCCGCCGGAACTGGGCGGTGGATTGGTCGTGAACTTAAAATGCCCCATGTCGTGGGCGAGGGGGCGGCGCTCACGCACCTCATAGCGCGCCAGATCATCGCCGCTGAGCGCGCCGCCATCCATCTGAGCCTTGACAATGGCCTTGGCCACTTCCCCTTTGTAAAAAAGATCAGGCCCTTCAAGCGTTAGAACCTCCAGAAAATCAGCCAACTCCGTCAGAACGAGAGTTTCGCCCTCGCCGAGAATATCGCCTTCTTTTGTTAGGCTGCCGAAAAGCGTCCGCGTTGGTGGGTAAGCCTGAAAGATCGGCTTGACCACCTGCAGGATGCTCGCCTGCATCGGATCAATCTTGTGGCCTTGCCGGGCGAGCGCAATGCCTTGCTCAGCCAGCACCTTCATGGGCCGCGTGCCGAAGCGTGCGTGGATGTCAAAGAGACCGGCCACCATGCCCGGTGTGGCGACCGAGCCTTGCCCGATATGAAAATCCTGATGTGTCGTGCCGAAGTCAACGGTCACGCGGTCAAATTCAAGATCGCCCTCGGAAGTCTTGCGGCGAGGAGTTTGGGTGAAGAAGTCAATAAGCGTAGCTGGGCGCCGCGCCGGTTTGGCGAGAAGAAAACCGCCGCCGCCGGGCGAAGACAAAACAGGCTCCGCCGCGAAGGAGGCAAAAAGCGAAGCGATCAGCGCGTCATAGGCATTACCGCCATCGCCGAGCACTTCCGCGCCCGCTTCCGCGGTAAGCCGATTGCCCGCGGCCACAATGCCGCGCCGTTTGTCGCTCATCTGTTCCCTCATTTAAAGTTGAGGGAGTTATAGGGCGGATTTACTCAAGGGCCAATATTAATGGCTATCCTGCCTTCGTGGGGGACACGAAGGGATTTATCTCACTCCGCCGCCTCAACAAGGCGGGCGCCATGGCGCCGTGCGAAAACCGTGTTCTCGCCGCAGCTCGACGGCTGATAGACCGCCGGAAACTTGGCCATCTCAGCGGCAAAGTCGCCTTCAGAAGTGCGTTCATTGACCTCAAAGGCATCAAAGCCCACCCGCGCCATGAAGAAGAGCTGATCCTGCAGAACTTCTCCCACCGCGCGCAGCTCGCCGGTAAAGCCAAGCCGCTCGCGCAGGATCCGTGCATAGGAATAGGCGCGGCCATCTTTGAAGGCGGGAAAGGCAAGGGCAATAAGGTCAAATTGAGAGAGGTCATCTGCGATCTCTTCCGGAGATTGGCCGGGCATGAGCAAAAGACCGAGAGGGGCTGCACGGCCCTTCAGGTTTTCGCGTTCCACCTGCCAGCGTTCTAAATCAATAATCACAGCGCCTTCGGTCGGCACGACTTCGTGCTCTTCCAGTCTTTGCCATTTGTCTTCAACAAGACGTCCGTCTTTAAGCAGCGGCATAGAGGTTCTCCTTAAAAGGCGCGAGCCCGACCCGGGCATAGGTTTGCAGGAAGGTTTCGCCAGACTGGCGCAGGTCGACATAGGTGGTGACGAGGGTCTCTACCGCATCCACCACCTTGTCATAAGGGAAAGAGGGGCCGGTGATATCACCGAGCCGGGTGTTTTCGTCCGCCGATCCACCGAGCGTGATCTGATAATATTCCTCGCCCTTGCGGTCGACGCCCAGAATGCCGATGTGGCCCACATGGTGATGGCCGCAGGCATTGATGCAGCCGGAAATTTTGATCTTGAGTTCGCCAATATCATGCTGGCGATCAAGCTCTGCAAAGCGTTCGCTGATCAGCTGCGCCACGGGGATCGAGCGCGCATTGGCCAGGTTGCAATAATCAAGTCCGGGGCAGGCGATGATGTCGCTGACAAGACCGATGTTGGCGGTGGCAAGCTCGAGTGCTTTGAGGCGCTGCCAGATGGCGTAAAGGTCGCGCTCGCGGACATGGGGCAGAACCAGGTTTTGCTCATGGGTCGCACGGATTTCGTCAAAGGAATAGTCCTTGGCGAGCTCAGCGACGCCGTCCATCTGGTCGGAGGTAATGTCACCGGGCACGCCGCCAATCGGCTTCAGCGAGATATTGGCAATGGCATAGCCCGGCACTTTGTGGGGCACCACATTGGCTTTGACCCAGAGGGCAAAGTCACGGTCCCGGTCAAGAGCTTCCAGATGTTCAGCGGGACAGGGACCCAGGGTTTCAAATTCAGGCGCCGCAAAGTAGGCCGCGATGCGATCTAATTCTTCCTCAGGCAAGGCCATCAGTTTGGTTTGATCGATTTTTTCAAACTCTTCTTCCACCAGGCGTGTAAACTCTGCCGCGCTGGCCTCATGCACAAGGATCTTGATCCGCGCTTTGTAGATATTGTCGCGGCGACCGAGCATATTGTAGACGCGCATGATCGCTTCCAGATAGGCCAGCAGATCCTGGCGGGGCAGGAAGGCCCGAATATGCTTGCCCACCATGGGAGTGCGGCCGAGGCCGCCGCCGACGAAGATCGAATAACCAACCTCGCCCTTATTGTTTTCAACGATCTGAATGCCGATGTCATGGATCTGAACCGCTGCCCGGTCCTTCGGCGCGCCGGTGACCGCAATCTTGAACTTGCGCGGCAGGAACGAGAACTCCGGATGGAAAGTCGACCATTGTCGGATGATCTCACAGGTCGGGCGGGGGTCTTCAATTTCGTCCGCCGCCGCACCTGCATATTGATCCGACGTGGTGTTGCGGATGCAATTGCCTGACGTTTGAATGGCGTGCATCTCCACGCTCGCCAGATCCGCCAGAAGGTCCGGCACGTCATCAAGCTTCAGCCAATTGTATTGAATGTTCTGCCGCGTGGTGAAATGCCCATAGCCCTTGTCATACTTACGGGCGATCTCTGCCAACATGTGCATTTGACGACTGTTGAAGGTGCCATAGGGGATCGCCACCCGCAGCATATAGGCATGAAGCTGCAGATAGAGCCCGTTCATCAGACGCAGGGGCTTAAACTCATCCTCGGTGATATCCCCGGCCAGACGCCGCGCCACTTGACCGCGAAATTCTGTTACACGGGCATCAACGAGAGATTGATCAAATTCATCGTAACGGTACATGGGGCAATCCTCACGCGGCTTCGGCTTGCTTGCCCAGATCAAGCCGGACAGACGGGCCGAGCGCCCGAATATGTTCGCGCATGGAGCCAGGCGTGATCCGGCCCCCGGTCAAATCCACGCCAAAGGCATAAGGATCGAGAATCTTATCGGCTTTGACCTGTGCTTGAGCATCGGCTTCTGCCTTGGCCAGGGCGTCTTCGTCCTCGAAAACCTTGGCGTCGGAAAGGTTCGCAACCCAGGTGGTTTCATCGCGCCAATAGACCACATCGCCATCAACGAGGCGGTTGGCGGTCAAAACCTGAGGGCCTTTGGCTTTCCGGTGGGGCTTGGACATGGGCTTTCCTGACGTAATTGGGCGAAGCGAAATCCTTCGCCTCTTAATTCTTTCAGGAATATGCGCGCTCGATCTATTTACGTCAAGATTGATGTAAAAAGTAATATTACACACACAGTATATGTATAATAAGGCTAATTCGGCTGATTTCTCGCACTTTCGTGCCATTTGCGGAGCGCGAGATGCTCAAGCCAGGTGAGCAGGAAGAACAGAAATATGCCTAAAAGTGACAGAAGTAACAAAGCTGCGAACATTTTGGGGATCTGCAAGCGGTTGCCGGCTTCCACGATCCGCCAGGCCAGTCCCGTCGCGGCGCCAGACCCTGCCACGAACTCGGCCACCACTGCCCCGATGAGCGCCAGCCCGGCGGAAACCTTCATGCCGTTGAGGAGGTAAGGCAGCGCATTAGGGAACTGCAGATAGCGAAACACCTGCCAGCGGCTTGCTTGATAGAGCCGGAAGAGGTCCCGCTGGTTCGGGTCGATGGACCGGAACCCGAGCGTCGCGCTCGACAGGATCGGGAAGAAGGCAACAATGGTGGCCAGAATGAGAAGCGCCAGTTCCACCCGGTCAAACCCGACCCAGATGAGGATGAGCGGCGCGATGGCCACCACGGGCGTGACCTGCAGCACGACGGCGTAAGGGTAGAGCATGAGCTCCAGAAGCCGCGATTGCGAAAAGAGCGCTGCCAGCGCGCCCCCTAGGATGAGGGCCGTCACGAAGGCCATGAGCGTGACGCGCAAGGTGGCCCAGAGCGAGACCATGAGCGAGCCAAAGTTGTCAAGGAGCGCGAGGAAGATGTCGGAGGGTTTGGGCAGAACAAAGATGGGCACTTCCTGCCAGCGGCAAAGAACCTCCCAGAGCCCAAGGACGGCGACCCCGAGCATCAACGGCGCGGCAAGTGTGAGGAGCTTGTCCTGTGTCATGGCGCTGCCTCCATGGAGGCTTTGAGGCTCAGAGATGCTTCGCGCACCTTGTCGCCAAATTCTGGGCTGAGCCGATACGCTTCGTCTCGTTGACTTTCATGGGAAAGGGCAAAATGTGCAAAGACTCGGCCGGGCCGCGGCTTCATGACAAAAATGGTGTCAGAGAGAAAGACTGATTCCTGAACGGAATGGGTTACAAAAAGGACGGTGACATTTTCCTGGGCGCAGATCTGCAAAAGATCCGTATTGAGTTTTGCGCGGGTAATCTCGTCAAGCGCCGCAAAAGGCTCATCCATCAGCAGCACTTTAGGTTTGGACACCAGGGCTCTTGCAAGCGAGACCCGCATCTTCATGCCGCCCGAAAGCTCGCGGGGGTATGCGCGCTCAAAGCCGGAAAGCCCAACCAGATCGATCACTTCGCGCACCCGCATGGCCGCATCTGCCGCCATGTTGCCGGAAAGGGTAAAGGGGAGGGAGATATTGTCCTGAACCGTCGCCCAGGGCAGCAAGGTTGGCTCCTGAAACACAAAGCCGATGTCGCCCCGTGCTGGCGTCTCGGCCCAATCGATATGCCCTGCGCTCATTGGCAAAAGCCCCGCTACGATCTTAAGCAAGGTACTCTTGCCGCAGCCCGATGCGCCGAGCAATGTGGTGACCTGACCTGCGGCGACCGAAAGCTCCACCGCTTCCAAAGCAGCGGTTCCGTTTTCGAAAGTTTTGGAGAGGTTGTGGATCGTCAGGAGTGCGGTCACGGGTTTAAGTTCAGGTGTGGGTCATTGGGGAAGGAATTGTAGCGTATAGGCCTTTGTGTAATCGAGCTCTGGATCATAGATCCCATTTTCCGACATCACATCAAAGAAAGTCTTCCAGCGTTCATCGGTCATGGCGCCGATACCGAGCGCCTCTGTATCGCCGGAATCCACGATGCCGTAGGTTTTCATCTTTTCGATGGCCTGCGCCAGAATATCCGGTGTCAGTTCCGGATTGTCGGCGAGGATGAGCCTATTGCCGGGCGTTGGATCGTCATAAAGATAGCTGCGCCAACCTTCGATTGTGGCGTCGACAAAAGCCTGCACCGCTTCCGGTTTTTCCTCAATCCATCTGTCCGGCACCATCACGAAAGCGGCGTATCCGGGGAAGCCATAATCAGCGAGCAGAAAGACCTGCGGAGAAACACCGCTCTCTTTAGCAATGGTATAAGGCTCGGAAGAAAGATAACCCTGTTGAATTGCCGCCGGGTCCGCCAAAAAAGGCGCGAGGTTGAAAGTGTATTTGCGGATCTGATCGTCGGTAAAATCATACTTGGCCTTGAGCCAGACCCAGAAGGCGGAGATGGTGGCATCCGACACCATGATCGGTTTGCCCTTCATATCGGCAAGAGAGGTGACATCCGTACGCGGATGAGTGATGAGCACTTGAGGATCTTTTTGAAAGGCGGCCATCACCGCTTTGGCAGGCACGCCCGCCGCCACCATGTTGAGCGGAACAAAGCTGTTGGACCCCATGCCAAAATCAACGGCGCCCGCCGCCATCATTTGCGGAATATTCACCCCCGGGCCGCCTTGGCGGATGGTGACTTTTAGGCCCTTCTCTTCATAAAGGCCGAGGGCCAGTGCCTGATAAAAGCCGCCTTGTTCAGCTTGCGCCTTCCAGTCAGTGGCAAAGCTGATCTCGGTGAGGCCCTCAGGTGATGTTTCAGTTTTTTCTCCACAGCTCACGGCGACTAGGCTCAAGAGAGCAAAGGAGATCAGGCGAAAGAATATCTTCATTATTCGACTTCTTCTGTGTAGGGGGCGCAGGTCGCTTGTCGGCGCAAGGCATCAAGAGCCGGAAAGTCCTCTTCGGATGTGATCAGGCTGCGCGTGAGGATAACGCCGATGGGCGATTGCGTTTCTATCACGGGCAGCATCTCGGGGTTGCTGAGCTGCGTGCCCGGCAGGACCAAAATGAGTTCCACTTTCTCGCCGCCCGCCTGGGCATCATTGATCGCGAGGAAATTGTCCGTGTTGCCCGCAAAGGCCGACAGCGACCAATAAGACTTTGGTACCGGCGACGTGACGCGTACCGGTCCCGCGCTCACATCATAAGCGCAAATCGCATAGAGGAGGTCGGGGCTGGGTTTCACGACCGCGCGGGCGCTGGCGTCCGGACGCGCAGGATATTGCATGGTGTTGACCGGCACCTGCCGTGTCAGTTTGTCGTTGAGGCGGCCCATGACGAAATCCGGCAAATAGCGCACGGTGGCAAAGTGGACGCCGATCGCGACCACCAGGGTGAAGAGGGACCAGACAGCAAGGCCTTTGAGGAAATTAATCATCGCAGCTCTCCTTCTGAATGACAGGCAGAGCCGCGCTTGCCGGATCATTTAATAAAGAAGGTGAGGGGTTATAGGTGCGCAGGAGCAGGCTGAATTGCGCTGCCTCGGCGGTCACAAGTCCAGTGGTGCCCGCCTTCAGCGAAGGGGCGATCGGAAAAGAAAACTTGGTATTGCCAAGTTCATTGACCGAAACCGCAAAATGGCCTTCACCGCCGGGAATGAGAAAATCGTCAGAACCATAGGCCGTAATGGTCCACCACCGGGCGTCGATAGATTGGCCAGTCACTTTGTAAGTGCAGCCGCCCTGGAGCGGTTTCCCCTCCTGGTCTTCGTTGGCCACAAAATAAATGGCCTCGGATTTATTGAGGGCGAGCAGCGCATGCAAGGCCACATGGGCTTTGACATAAGGGTCCGTATCCTGCGCGCCAATATTGGTGTTTATGGCCCAGGAGCCATTTCGAACGGCGCTTGCCGCGGAATTTTTCTCAATCATCAAATAGGCCGAAATAAACCCGGCCATGAGCGCCACCAGCAATGACAGCACGATCTTCATAAGAAATTTCATGCGCTTCCCCATTCTCGGATGAGTGAAAACCCAGTGAATTCAGAGCCTTACACATCTTATCCCAGATCACCCTCAGCCTTGAGTTTAACCATTTCCGAGCTTCATCTCAATCCAGCATATCGGGATTCCTGGGACCTCAGGATAGATTTCTCGTAGAAACACCCCCCGGTTCCTTGGTATAGGAACCAGCTAATCGGCCGGGGCGGCTATTTAAGGATGTGAGTTTGGGTATGACGCGAGTTTCTATGGTTTTCAAAAGCAGTGTCTGTGCGGCTTTTCTGTTCCTGTCGGCTTGTACGCAGATGGGGGGATATTCCCACACCGGTCGTCACCTTCAAACCACACTGGCAGGGGCTGAAAGTGGTTCGCGCTATGCAGCGACAATGATGGGCGCGGATATCACGAAGATTACCGAAACCGCCTGGCGTGCGGTGGAGGCCCGCTCGGGCACCACCAGCCTGTCCTGGTCGAGCGTTTATTCCGGTGCGACCGGCAAGGTTTCCGCTGGCCCCAATTATCTGGTCGGCTTTAACGCGGGTGAAGAAATCGAAGCGCCAATTGATCTCGACACCACACCATTTCTCGCGCCAGAGGCCGGCATGTTTGTCACTCAGTCCAATACCAACGTCCGGCTTTCGCCGCGCGTGGACGGGCCTAAGGTTACGATGCTGGCGCTCGGGGCTGAGATCAAGGCCGTGGCCCGCGATCCCATCAGCAATTGGTATCTGGTGGCGAAAGACGGCAAGGTCATCGGCTACGTCTTTGGCGACCTGATTACCCGCATGGAAGGGGGGGAGCTTCTTTTGGCGGGCGGCGAGCCGTCCCAGCCAAGGCTTTGCCGGGAGCTTACCTACACCATGACCCTGGGCACGGGCGAAAAAGACGCCTGGGTGAACGGGGCCTGCAAGCAGGCGGGCAGCAATTGGCGCGTGATAGGGGGCCG
>SBGZ01000032.1 GCA_006226415.1 Alphaproteobacteria bacterium | reverse complement strand
TTTTCCGGCAAGAAAGGCGAGGATCAATGGCGGCTCTTTTCTGAGCTGATCAGCGGCTTCCTTATTCGCCTGACACGCGGTGCGGTGACCGGGGACTTTGGCGCCACCATTTTCGATCATGAGCGTGAGGCGCTTGGCACCCTTGCTCATATGGCGCCGCCGACCCACTGGATTGATTGCCTTGACCAGATCCAAATGCTGATCGAGCGCACCAATGCGGTCAACCTCGACCGACGGCAAGTTGCCCTGTCGATCTTTTTTGAAATTCAATCCTGCGCGCGCCATGCGGCCTGAGCGACCATTAGAGTGATTTCATGTTAGTTGATTCCCATTGCCATCTCGATTTCAAGGATTTTGAAGGCGAACTCGATGACATTGTTGCGCGTGCTGGTGCGGCCGATGTGGGGACGCTCGTGACGATCTCTACCCAGCGATCGACCTTTGAGCGCGTTTTGGCGGTTGCGGAGCGTTTCGACAATATGTATTGCACCGTCGGCATTCACCCCCATGAGGCTGACGCCGAGGGCGAGACGCCAACGGAAGAATTGGTGAAGCTTGCAGAGCATCCCAAAGTCATCGGCATCGGGGAGACCGGGCTCGATTATTATTACGATCACTCGGACCGGGAGAAGCAGCGCCAAAGTTTTCGGCGTCATATTGCGGCCTCGCGCGAAACCGGCTTACCTTTGGTGGTGCACACCCGGGACGCGGAAGACGATACGATTGCCATTTTACGCGACGAATGGGAGAAGGGGGCCTTTCCGGGGCTCATTCACTGCTTCACCTCAACGAAGGAACTGGCCCATGCCGCGCTGGCGCTGGGCATGTCGATCTCGGTGTCCGGCATTGTGACATTTAAAAGCGCGCAGGACCTTCGCGACACGATTGCCACGGTACCTTTAGAGCGCCTCCTGGTGGAAACAGATGCGCCCTATCTGGCGCCGGTCCCCAAGCGGGGCAAACGCAACGAGCCGAGCTTCGTGCGCCATACGGCTGAATTTCTGGCGGAGCTGAAAGGGATACCCTTCGAAGCGCTGGCGGAAGCAACAACCGACAATTTCTTTTCACTGTTTTCAAAAGCTGAGCGGCCCGGATGATCCATCTTGGCGACAAGGCCGGCATCACCGCCACGATCCTCGGCTGCGGCTCCTCAGGCGGCGTCCCGAGGCTTGGCGGACATTGGGGGGCCTGCGACCCCGATGAGCCGCGCAACCGGCGGCGGCGCTGCTCGCTGCTGGTAGAAAAGGGCGCGACCAAGGTCCTCGTCGACACGTCGCCCGACATGCGCCAGCAATTGCTGGATGCCAATTGCGGTCATCTCGACGCAGTCCTCTATACCCATGATCATGCGGATCAATCCCACGGCATCGATGATTTGCGCATGATCGCCTACAATATGCGCAAGCGCGTGCCGGTTTATATGGACGGGCCGACGAACGCCTTACTGACCCGCCGTTTTGACTATTGCTTTGCCCGAAAGGATGAAAGCTACTACCCCCCCATTCTCGACGCCATTGACATGCCAGAGCCAGGCACGGCATTCGAGATTGGCGGGGAAGGGGGCAAGCTCCCTGTCACAGGGTTTCTACAACACCACGGCGAGATCAACTCTCTGGGTTTTCGCTTTGGGCCCATTGCCTATTCCGCAGATGTTGTGGGACTGCCGGAGGAAAGTTTTGAAGTCCTTGAGGGCGTCACCTGCTGGGTCGTCGATTGTCTGCGCTATGAGAAACATATTTCGCATTCCCACCTCGATCAGACGCTGGCCTGGCTCGAACGGGTTAAGCCCACGCTCGGCATCCTGACCAATCTGCATGTGGATCTCGACTATCAAACACTTTGCAAGGAATTGCCGGACGGCGTTATTCCGGCCTATGACATGCTGAAAATCACCCTTTAGTAAATGGGTTTACATTGAAAACCCGGCGCAGCGCTTACATATGTGTCATTCGCAGTCCTCATTACTAAAAAGGAGGGACTCCATGAGTGACGACAATGCAATTGTAGAAAGTAAATCCAGCTCCAGCGCGATGCCGACCATCATTTATGTTCTGTATCTGGTGGCGCTCATTACCGCGCTGCCGATCCTGGTTGGGGTCGTGTTTGCCTATCTGGCCAATCCTCGGGATGATATCGAAAAGAGCCACTATCGCTATCAGATCCGCACATTCTGGCTTTGCGTCCTCTACAACGTCTTGGCTTGGACATTGATTGTGTCGATCCTCGGGATTGTCTTCGGTTGGGCCATGCTTGTGTTCTCATGGATTTTTGTTCTGGTGCGCAGTCTGAAAGGCCTCAGCGCCTATGACAAAGGCACCGCCATTCCAGACGTGACAACCTGGCTTTGGTAATAATTTCCGTTACTTAACCGTATTTGTTAACACCCGGATCAAACGAATGGTCCGGGTGTTTTTTTTGGCAATTCTGGCGTCGGTTCCATTATGATCAGGGGTAAGAAGAATCGAACCAGGAACGCGCTTTTTCCCATGCAATCAGGATTTAAGACCGGAAGAACGGTTGCTAGACCCATACAGTCCACAGACTTTGCTGACTTGCATTCTATGTACTGCGATCCAGACCTCATGAATCTCATGGGCGGCCGCGTGCTGAGTGAAGATGAAAGCCGGGACCGATTGAGCGCCATGCTGCAACATTGGGATGACCATGGGTTTGGCATTTGCATGGTGCACGACCGGGCTGATGATCGTTTTCTGGGCCGGGCCGGCTTCAGGGTCTCTGAGATTGATGGCCAGCTTGAGAAAGAGCTCTGGTGCGGCTTTATGCCGGATTGTTGGCGTAAAGGCATCGCAACGGAAGTTGCTTTTGAGCTGGTGAATGTTGCGTTTGAGGAACTCAGTTTCGAAGACCTTGTGGCTGTTTCTTTGTCAGAGAACAAAGGCTCCAAACGGTTGATCGAGAAGACCGGCTTTGTTTACGAAAAAGACGTGGTCTATGCCGGACATAATCAGGCGTTTTACCGGCAGCAGAACCCCGAGGGTTAAGGCCATCGTTGCCAAAATGACCTTTCACCACCCATATCTGTTTTTTCCATAATATATATTGTGCGCTAAATAGATCTGTTTGGGGCAGCACTCACAGAGCTCTTTCCGCTGGGTTGAATTTGAGGCCGACCACGGCACCCCCGCACCCTTAGTGAACTCGTTCTTTCGCATTTCCCGCTGCAAGCGCTGCCTGCCATCCTGTGCTGAGCCGCATGCCCGTTTCAAAAGGTGATCGCGGTCAAACTCCGGTTTTCAACAAACCGCTTTTCCTAGACATTTCCGGCAAAACACCGTGGAATATCCAGCGGAGGAATACATTTAGTCAGGAACATCATTTAGCCCTCATGGATCACTTTAAGCTCCGGAAGTCGACGCTTGCGGCCTATTCCGCGCCCGGCCTTCCGAACTCAGCGCTCGGATTGCCGCTCAGCGTCTATTTACCGCCCTTTTATGCGGCCTACGTCGGGCTCGACCTGGCAACGGTTGGCCTCGTCTTCATGGCGGCCCGGTTTTGGGACATGTTTACAGATCCGGTGCTCGGGATCATCGGGGATCGTTTCAACACCCGTTGGGGGCGCCGCAAACCCTGGATCGTCGCCTCGGTGCCGATCATGATGCTGTCCGCCTATATGCTGTTTTTCCCGCCCGATGGCGCCAGCGGGCTCTATCTGGGCGGTTGGATGTTCTTCCTTTATGTGGGCTATACCATGCTGTCGATCTCTCACATGTCCTGGGGATCGGAACTGGCGGATGAATATCATGAGCGCTCGCGCATTCACGGTTGGCGCGAGGCCTTTTTGATTGGCGGCATGTTCTTTGTGCTCGGCATTCCGGCTTTCATGCAACTCTCAGGCATTGGCGAAAACTTTGGCGACGGTGTTGGCGCCATGGGGCTGTTTGTGATCATCACCCTGCCCCTGACCGTCCTCTGGGCTGCGATTAAAGTGCCCGATGACCCTCATCACAAGCCGGAGCCCATCGACTGGGCCCATTCCATTCAGACCATCCTGAAGAACAAATATCTCCGGCGCATTCTGATTGGCGACATTCTGGCGGGCTTTGCCCCCAGCGTGACGGGCACGCTCTATATCTTCTTCATCATCTATGTGATGCGCCTGCCAGAGTGGTCGGAAACCCTGCTGCTCATCTATTTCTTTGCGGCCTTCATGGGTGTCCCCTTGTGGTTGCGGCTCTCCTACAAGGTTGGGAAAAACCGGGCGCTCGCTTTCGGCATGATTTGGGGGGCGGCCACGCTCATGTGTTTCTTCCTCATCCCCAAGGGCTATTGGCCCATGATGGCCGTGGGCAACCTCCTCTATGGTCTGGCCTATGGCGCCGGGCCCTTCCTGCTCCGGGCGATGATGGCGGATGTGAGCGAGGCCGATACAGTTCAAACCGGCCAGAAACGCACAGGGCTTTTCTTTTCCCTGCTGATGATTTCCAGCAAAATGGCAGGCGCCCTTTCTGTCGGCATTACCTATGTGCTCCTCGACTGGATCGGTTTTGACAAGACGCCTGGCGCGGAAAACACGCCGGAAGCCATCACTGGGCTCGCCTGGATGTTTGTTGGCTTCCCGGTGGCGTCCATGTTGCTGGCGGCGCTGACCATGTGGCGTTTCCCGCTCGACCACATCAAACAGCACAATTTCAAGGAAATCCTCGAGGGTGAATTTGATCCCGTTCCGGTCTACGATGGCGACGAATCTTCGCCTCAGCCAATAGCCCGGACCGATGACAGTCAAACCGCCACAAAACCTTAAATCCATCGACGCGCTCCTGGACATTATGCGCGCCTTGCGCAACCCCGAGGGCGGCTGCCCTTGGGACCTGGAGCAGGATTTCGACACCATCGCCCCCTATACGCTGGAGGAGGCCTATGAGGTCGCGGATACGATTGAGCGCAAGGATTTTGGCGCGCTGAAAGACGAGCTTGGCGATCTCCTTTTTCAGGTGGTTTATCATGCGCAAATGGCATCGGAAGAAGGTCTCTTCAGCTTTGAAGACGTGGTTGAAAACGTCTCGGAAAAGATGGTGCGTCGACACCCCCATGTTTTTGGCTCGGCGGATATCAAGACCGCTGAAAGTCAGACCCATGCCTGGGAAGAAATGAAGGCCCGGGAACGGGCGGCGCAGGGAGAGGCCGAGCGCCCTGCCCGCACCCTTGATAATCTGCCGGTGGCCCTGCCAGCGCTCGTGCGCGCCATCAAGCTACAGCGCCGGGCGGCGCGGGTTGGCTTTGACTGGCCGGACACCTCCCATGTTATCGACAAGCTGAATGAGGAAATGCTGGAGCTTGCCGAGGAAATCCACGCGGACAAGGACAGCCCCAAGGTGAAGGAAGAGTTTGGCGACCTCCTCTTCGTCTATGCCAATCTGGCGCGGCATCTGGGCATTGATGCGGAGGAAGCGCTGCGGCTTGCCAATGCCAAATTCGTCCGCCGCTTTGAATATGTTGAAGACCGCCTTGCTGAAAGGGCCAAGCGGCCGGAGGACTCCAGTCTCGACGAGATGGATGCCTTGTGGAATGAAATTCGAACTGCCGACAAGGAAGTAAAACCATCATGAGCGCGCCGATTACCATCTACCCTGCCCGCAAGATTATTACCATGAATGCCTATCAGCCTTTCGCCACACATGTGGCGGTCCAGGATGGGAAAGTGCTGGGCGTGGGATCGCTTGAGGATCTCCAGTACTGGGGCGAGGCGGAAATTGATGAGCGCTTTTCGGATAAGGTCATCATGCCGGGACTTGTCGAGGGTCACTCGCATGCCTTTGAGGGCGCCATCTGGGAATATTGCTACGTGGGGTTTCACCAGCGCATGGGCCCCAATGGGCCCAGTCATGGGGGCCTGAAAAGCATTGACGAAGTTATCGCCCACCTCAAAGCGGAAGAAAGCAAGCTTGAAGACCCGGAAGCGCCCCTCATCGGCTGGGGGTTTGATCCGATCTTCTTTACCGGTCCGCGCATGACCGCGTCAGATCTCGACAAGGTTTCGACCACGCGGCCGGTGATGATCTATCACGCCAGCATGCACATGGTGAATGTGAACTCTTTCGTTCTGGACAAGGCCGGGGTCACAGCGGAAACGCCCGGTGAAGGCATCGTGAAAGATGCGCAAGGCAATCCAACCGGAGAAATGCGCGGCACCCCTGCCATGTATCTGGCGGCAAAAGTAACGGGCTCGAATATCCTGCGGGAAGCTGCAGAGTTTCATGCGCTCGATAATTTTGGCGCCATTTGCGTGCGCACCGGCGTTACCACGGCAACGGATCTTGGCAATCCGCTCCACGATGATGTCGTCGAGCAATACAAATCCTGGAGCACCAAACAAGAGACCCCTATCCGTCTTGTTTCAACCTATGCCGGGACGGGTTTTCCGGCGGCACAGGGTGTTGAACGGATGAAAGCTCTGGCCGCCCACCAAAACGACAAGCTGCGCCTGCATATTGTGAAGCTTGTGGGCGACGGCTCGATCCAGGGATATACAGCGCGGCTCAAGTGGCCGGGTTACCGCGATGCCCCCAACGGCATGTGGTATATCGCGCCCAATGAATTGCCGGAGATGATTGAAACCTACCACAAGGCCGGCATTCAGATTTTCGTTCACACCAATGGGGATGAGACCTCCGAGGTTACCATTGACGCCATTGAAGCGGCTTTGGCCAAGCATCCACGCGCCGATCATCGGCACACATTGCAACACTGCCAAATGGCCGATGAAGCGCAATATCAGCGCATGAAGGCGCTTGGCATTTGCGTCAATCTTTTCAGCAATCACATCTATTACTGGGGCGATCTGCACGCCTCTACCATCATCGGCCCGGATCGTGCCAAACGGCTGGACCCTGCCGCTACGGCGCTGAAGTATGGCGTGCCGCTGGCCATGCACACGGATGCGCCGATCACACCCATGGGACCACTTTTTGTGGCCTGGTGCGCGGTCAACCGCCTCACCTCTTCCGGTCAGGTGCTAGGCGCTGAGCAGCGCATTGGCGTGGAAGATGCCCTTCGCGCCATCACCCTGGGCGCGGCCTATACCCTGAAAATGGATCATGAGATCGGCAGTCTGGAGCCCGGCAAATGGGCCGACTTCGCCATCTTGAACGAAGACCCTTATGCGGTTGACCCTGCTGCCCTTAAAGACATCGCCATTTGGGGCACGGTGCTGGCAGGTCAAATCTTCCCCGCCGATGGCTGTGAGGCGTAAGGCACCATGGGCATTCCTCTGACCATCATCGGAGGGTTTTTGGGCGCGGGTAAAACCAGCCTCCTCAACCATCTTCTGATGCATAATGAGGATGTCGCTTACGCGGTGCTTGTGAATGACTTCGGAGATCTCGCCCTCGACGAGGATCTCATTCTCTCTCACGATGGACAAACGATTGCGCTCGCCAATGGCTGTGTCTGCTGTTCCCTCTCCAACGATCTGATGGAAACTCTGGTCAAGGCCATTGCCCTCAAACCTGATCATATCATCATTGAGGCAAGCGGCGTTGCGGACCCGGGGCGGCTGCGGGATCTTGCCTATCTCGACCGGGACCTTGAGGTGGGCGGCGTGGTTGTGGTTGTCGATAGCGCGGCCTTTCTCTCCCAGCTCAAAGACCCACATCTAACCGATACGTTGGAGGCGCAAGTGGGTGCTGCGGATATCTTGTTGCTCAACAAATGCGACTTGATGCGGGAACGAACTCAGCTCATTGGGGCGCTGCGCGCGCTTAACCCCAAGGCCATGCTTGCCGAGACCACCCACGGGGCCTTTCCCTTTGAGGAGCTTCCAAGGCTCGGCGCGGCAAATGTCTCACCCACGGCCAATGAGCACCCCCACGAGACGGTTTTTCGCGCGCAAACCTTGAGAGGCGCTTCTTCTCTTGATGTGGCGAGCTTGCGGCGGGCCTGCGCGGACCTGCCCTTAAGCGTGGTCCGGGTGAAAGGGTTTGTCAGAACAAAAGACGCTTTTGTTGAGATCCAACGCAGCGGCCAGCACGTCGACATCCGCCCCGCGATGGACGGGACGCGCCCGCCGGCACTCATTGTGATCGGAACAGAGGACATGCCCTCCCAAAATATTTTGTCCGATTTACTTGGAATGGGTTGAGGCTTATTGCGCGACCATTCGGTCCACGGGGCTTTCGGCCTTCAGGCCCAGCTCTTTTTCAGCACGGCCCAGGTTAGCGGGCGAAAGCGTCACGGAGAGGATCGTTTCACTCTCGAGCAACTGACGATCCGTGACATTTCCATGGGCGTGAAGCCAGGCAATGGCTTTACCGTTTTCATTGGGCACGGCGAAGACGACTTCGAGATCGAGCGCACTGAGTTTGAGGTCCATGGCGGCAAAGAGCGCCTCAAAACCTTCTCCCGTGACGGCGGACAAGGCCACTGTGTCAACATGGTGGTGAACACGGGTGTCAATAACCTGCCGATCGTCTTCGCTCAAAAGGTCAATCTTATTCCAGACCTCCAGGATGGGTTTTTCCTTCGGATCGATGCCGAGCTGATCCAAGACATGCGCCACGTCTGCGCGTTCGGCTTCCACATGCTCACTGGCCGCATCACTGACATGAAGGATGAGATCGGCTTCCGTCACTTCCTCCAAAGTCGCCCGGAAGGCAGCAATGAGATCCGTTGGCAGGTCTGAGATAAAGCCCACTGTATCGGACAAGATGATCCGCTTGCCGCCGGGCAACTCCAGCTCTCGCATGGTTGGGTCCAGGGTGGCAAAGAGCAGGTCCTTGGCAAAGACCTCAGACTGTGTGAGCCGGTTGAAGAGCGTAGACTTGCCGGCATTGGTATAGCCGACAAGGGCGACGATGGGATATGGCACCTTGCGACGACTTGCCCGGTGAACTTCCCGTGTGGTGGTGACGGTTTCTAATTGGCGCTTTAGTTTGACGATACGCTCGTCAATCATCCGGCGGTCGGCTTCAATCTGGGTTTCGCCGGGGCCGCCGACAAAGCCGAGACCGCCGCGCTGGCGCTCAAGGTGGGTCCAGGATCGGACGAGACGGCTCTTTTGATAGCTGAGGTGGGCGAGTTCCACCTGCAGACGCCCCTCGCGTGTTCGCGCCCGGGCACTGAAGATTTCCAGGATCAGGCCCGTGCGATCCAGCACCTTGGCCTCCCAGACTTTCTCCAGATTACGTTGTTGGACCGGCGACAGGGTGCCATCCACCACCACAAGATCGGGCTCTAAAGCAACAATAGCGCCCTTGAGTTCCTCAACCTTGCCAGCACCAAACAGTGTCGCTGGGCGGATGGTGCGCAGGGGTACGAGCAGCCCTTCGACGACCTCAAGGTTGATCGCCCGGGCAAGACCCATTGCCTCTTCGAGGCGCGCCTCTGGGGATCGACTGGCTGCGTCAATCGAGGCAGGCATGACCGGATGCAAGACGATCACCCGGCCTACGCGGTCATTCGCGCCCGTTATTTCAATGAGTTTTTGTCGCTTAAATTCGACCAATGCTTAGTCTTCATCGACGGGGGTCTCCCCTTCGAACAGGGAAACCGGCGCGCCGGGCATGATGGTCGAAATCGCATGCTTGTAGACAAGCTGGGAGTGACCATCCCGGCGCAGGAGAACACAGAAATTGTCAAACCAGGTGATAACGCCCTGCAGCTTGACGCCATTGACCAGGAAGACTGTGAGTGG
>SBGZ01000090.1 GCA_006226415.1 Alphaproteobacteria bacterium | reverse complement strand
CACTCATTGGCAATAACAGGCGCGACCCGCGATCCCACCAGCACGCCGCCCATGGGCACATAGCCAGAGGTAACCCCTTTGGCGATGGTCATGAAATCCGGCTTGATGCCAAAATAGTCGCTGCCGAACCATTCCCCGGTGCGGCCAAATCCGCAAATCACTTCGTCCGCTGAAAAGAGAATGTCGTATTTGTCGAGAATTTCCTGAACCCGCGGCCAATAGGTTTCCGGTGGAATAATAGCGCCGCCTGCCCCTTGAATAGGTTCGGCGATAAAGGCGGCCACATTGTCTTCCCCGTGTTCCAGGATCGCGGCCTCCAGCGCGTTCGCCGCCTCGATGCCGAAGTCGTCCGGGCTGAGATCTGTATCACTGCCATACCAGTATGGCTGGGCAATGTGATGAATAGAGTCGATCTCCTTGCCCCCTTGCGCATGCATTGCACTCATGCCGCCGAGATTTGCCGCCAGCACCGTGCTGCCGTGATAGGCATTGGTGCGCGTGAGGATAATCTTCTTGTTCGGCTTGCCCATGGCATTCCAGTAGCTGCGCACCATGCGGTAAACCGTGTCATTGGCCTCCGAGCCGGAATTGGTGAAGAACACATGCTCAAAGCCAGCTGGCGACACCTCCGCCAGCACCGCCGAAAGCTGTGTCGCCGCCGGATGCGAGCATTGGAAAAAGCAATTGTAGTAAGAGATCTCATTCATCTGAGCGAGGATCGCATCAGCAATTTCTTTCCGGCCATTGCCGATCTGGGTGCACCAGAGCCCGGACATGCCGTCGAGGATTTTATTGCCTTCCGAATCCCAGATGTAAACGCCTTCGCCGCGCGTAATGATCCGCGAGCCCTTGGCATTGATCTGACCCATTTCGCTAAAGGGATGCAGATGGTGGGCCGCGTCCATGGCCTGAAGGTTCTGGGTCGAAAGGAGATTGTGTTCCTTGTACATGTTATCGGGCGTCCTCTTTGGTGTATTCGCGGGCGATTTCCATGCCCTCAAGGATATCGTTTCGAATGGCCTCTATCAGGCGTTTTTCGTCATCCGCCTTGATCGCGTCCAGCGCTTCCACGTGATAGTCGACCATATTGGAGGTGCCGAAGCGGCCAATCATGAGCCTAAGGAAGGGGCAGGATTGCAGCCAGACCGAGTCGATCAACGGTAAAAAAATCTGCGATGGTCCGGCGGAATAAAGCGTCATATGAAATTGGTAATTGTTGAGGAGATATCCCGACACCACGCCGCCTTTGATGCTTTCATCGATGGCTTCATCAAAACCTTGAAGGTTTTTGAAAATCTCATCGTCAATATGCGGCAGCGAGCGCGCCGCCGCAGCAGGCTCCAGGAGCAAGCGTACGTCCAGAAGTTCATCAAAGCGGCTCTCGGTCATGTCCGGCAAGGAGACGCGCCGATTGGCGTGCATAACCAAAGCGCCTTCGGCCACAAGTCGGCGCAGGGCTTCACGGATCGGGGTTGTGCTCACGTCGAGCTCTTTGGCAAGGCCGCGCACCGTCACCGATTTACCGGGCGCGAATTCCCCCGTGATAATCTTGAAGCGAATGGCTTCATAGACTGCCATGTGCTTGGGCGGCAGACCTTCATTTTCCCCTTCCTGAATGAGAAACTCTTGATCGATGCGCAGGACTTTTCCGGTCATTGTCAGATCCCCAATTCGTCACGAAGTTTCACATAAAGCATGCCGACAAAAAGGGTCGGCTGCCGCAGATATTTGCCGCCCGGGAAGGGCAGGTGGGTCAGGCTAGAGAAGATGTCAAAGCGTTCTGCCTGTCCGGCGATCGCTTCGGCGATAATTTTCCCGGTGATATGGGATGGTGCGAGGCCGTGGCCGGAATAGCCTTGCGTGAAATAGACATTGTCCGCGAGGCGGCCCACATGGGGGGACCGTGACAAGGTCATGGCCATATTGCCGCCCCAGGCATAATCAATCTTTGTGTTTTCGAGTTCCGGGAACACGCGCAGCATCTTAGGCCGCATGCGGGCGATGATGTCTTTCGGATGACCGCCGTGATAGGTGGTGCCGCCGCCAAAGAGGATCCGCCGGTCTGCCGACATGCGGTAATAGTCGAGCACAAAGCGCTGATCGCAAACGGCGGCTCGCGTCGGCAGGAGCTTGTTGGCCAAATCTTCATCCAGCGGCTCGGTCGCGATAATGTAGCTGCCAGCGGGTAAGACCTTCCAGGAAAGCTGCGGCTGCAGATCCCCGAGATAGGCATTGCCGCAGAAGACGAGGAAGTCGGCTGTGACCTGACCCTTGTCAGTGGTAATGGTTGGCCGGGCGCCATAAGTGATGTTCTTGGCCTCCGAGCCTTCAAAGATCAGTCCCCCGAGGTCTGCCAGCGCTTTGGCTTCACCGCGTGCCAGATTGAGCGGGTGGCAATGGCCCCAGCCTTCGTTGGTGAGCCCGCCGATATAGCGATTTGTTCCAACGTATTGGCGGGTTTCATCCGATGAAATGAGCGCCTGCTTGTGCGGGTAACCGCGCCGGATCTCATCTTCCATGGACGCTTCGAGGTCTCTCAATTCATTGGGCCGCGCCGCCGCATCGTAATAGCTCCAGGTGAGATCACAGTCGATGTTGAAACGCGCCACATGGTCGCGCACGATGTCACAGCACTCCACGCCCATCTCCCAGAACACCTGGCCGAGCTCCTGCCCGTGTTGCTTATCGATGGCTTTCTGAGTCTGACTGCCAAACCCGCCGATCACCTGGCCGCCATTGCGTCCACTGGCGCCCCATCCAACCCGGCATTGCTCGACCAGCGCCACCTTGTAGCCCTTTTGCGTGAGGTGCAGCGCTGTCGACAGGCCCGAAAAACCGCCGCCGATCACACAGACATCCACCTCGACATGCTCTTCGAGCACGGGGTAGCGATGATCGTCATTGCGCGTCGCCGCGTAATAGGACGGTGGATATTCAAGGCTGTGGGCTCGGTCGTTCAGTCGCATGTTTTTGTCTGGGTCATGAGTTTGCGTGGCGGCCCTGGGCGCGATAGGCCCGGGCGTGATCTATGAAATGGGTGAATATTTTGACGGAGTAGGGGTTGGATGCCGCTTTCCATTCCGGATGCCACTGCATGGCAAGCGTAAAGCCGGGTGCGTCCTTCACGCTGAGCGCTTCAACAGTGCCATCATCGGCGCGTCCTTCGATGGCAAGCGCATCGGCCACACGGTCGACCCCTTGCATGTGGATGGAGTTCACATCAAAGGGCGCCTCGCCAACAATCCCCGCCAAGACACCGCCCGGCTCCGGGGTGATTTTGTGGGCAGGGCCATATTGAACATCCACAGGGTCGGCTGGATTTTCCCGGTGATCCAAGCGGCCAGGGATTTCATGGATGCGCGGAAACAAAGTGCCGCCCATCACCACATTAAGCTCCTGAAAACCCCGGCAAATGCCGAGCATCGGAATACCCCGATCAATCGTGGCTTTGATGAAAGGAAGAGAGGTCTGATCCCGCAGCGGATCCTCATTTTCATCTTCCGGCGCGGGCGGTAGCCCATAAAGCTGCCGCTGCACATTGGCCGGCGCCCCGGTGAACAGCATGCCGTCTACCAGATCCAGAACTTCACTTGGGTCCAGGGGCTGGGCGAGGGAGGGGACAAGGATCGGCAGCGCGCCCCCCACCTCAGTGATCGCGACGATATATTTGTCGCCCACCTGATGGTAGAGATGCTTGCCGTTAAAGTAGGTGTCGCAGACAATGCCGATGACGGGCTTCATGTTACGCCTCCCGTTTCTTCCAGAGCATGCTCATGCACTTCCTCTTGCCATTGGATGACATTCATTTCGATAAAGAAGAAAGCCACGAGCCACAGCAAGGCATCCCAGAAATCAAGAAACTCGCCGAAGACCCACCAATAAACACCTGCGACAAAGAGTGTCCCGTAAAGGAGAAGTTTCGCGCCTTTATAGGAGAGATAGAAACGTGTGCCAAAGAGCTTGGATGAGGCAAGCCACACTTCCAGCTCCAACACAATGACGATCAAAATCCAAACCCCGGAATTTACAACATCCGTCCAGGCCATGCGTTTGATCACACTAAAGGTCTCACCGTCTGCAAAGGCGTCAAATTCGGCATGATAATAGGTGTCACCGGGGGTGAGATCCCCGCAATTGTCAGCCGTCAGTGGAACATATTCATCCAGGTAGGTGGCAAGCGCTGTGCTTTCAGTCAGCACTTCACAGGGTGCCGGGCCGGTCCAGGGTTCAAATTCATAAACCCGGTCCATCATGTTGATATAGCCGAAGAACGCCCAAACCACGCCAACGTAACAAACAGCGCGCCCCAGATGCAGCGACCATTTTAGGGCGCCCTTGATCTTGTCATCGGACAGAACGTAGGTCTCAAGCTCAAAGAGCAAAAGCAAAACAATCCAGGCCCCTGAATCCACGGCCGCTGTGAAGACATTGACGAGCTCACTAAAGGGGACACCGTTCTTGAAGGTGGTGCGACTTGCCTCCAGGGACTCCATGAAAAAACTGACCATATTGAAGATCAGCAAGAAATAGACTGTATACTTGAAGGCCTGATAAAGCCGCCATTTCCAGCCAGAGGGGCCAGTGCTCAGTGTTGGATCTTTCACGGGGAGTGTCTCTTGCCCAGGGTGATGAGAATGGAGTAAATGTGATCACATTATTGCGATATTGTCAAACCAGCAAACAGGCAGAAATCTGCCGTTTATTAGGATCGAAGGGGGCGCGTCTATGACGAAATCTGAGGTTTCAAAGTCTCAATATCAGGCGGCGCTTGAAGGGCTCCACAATGAGATGGTCAAACTCCAGCATTGGGTGCGCCACAAGGGCCTACGGGTCGTTGTGCTTTTTGAGGGCCGCGATGCGGCAGGCAAGGGCGGTGTCATAAAACGCATGGCGGCCCCACTTAACCCGCGCGGCTATCGGTTGGTGGCGCTGTCCAAGCCAACAGAGCAAGAGCGTGGTGAGTGGTACTTTCAAAGATATGTGAAACATCTGCCGACCGAGGGTGAAATCGTCTTCTTTGATCGCAGCTGGTACAACAGGGCAGGGGTTGAAAAGGTGATGGGCTTCTGCACTGACGGGGAATACGAAGCCTTTTTGCGGACCTGTCCAGCCTTTGAGGAAATGCTGATTTCGTCGGGCATTATATTGATCAAATACTGGTTTGCGGTCAGTGAGGAAGAACAGGAAAAGCGCTTTCAAGCGCGCAATGCGGACGATAAAAAACGCTGGAAGCTCAGCCCCATTGATCTGGCGGCCCGCGCCAAGTTTCGGGACTATTCGGTGGCGCGGGACAAAATGTTTGCCGCGACCCACACCCACCGCTCACCTTGGTATGTTGTCCATTCAGACGACAAATACAGGGCGCGATTAAATTGCCTTCAGCATTTTCTGAGCCTCATCCCTTACGAAGACCTGATACCGGAGCCCTTTGATCTGCCACCTCGGCAGTTGAGCGGTGCGGATGAGGAGTTTCCAATTGATCCAGCCTGTTTCATTCCTGAACCCTACTGACGGTGAAAGCAGCGCTCACGCGTCAGGGTCAGCGTCCAGCGAATAGCCAAATCCGCGCACAGTTCGGATGGGATCGGTGAAATCTCCCTTGGAAAGCACGCTTCTCAGCCGCTTGATGTGAACATCGACCGTGCGGTCTTCGATGAAGACATTAGGTCCCCAAGCCAGGTCAATGATCTGCTGCCGTGAAAGAACCCGCCCCGGACGCTCCATCAGCGCTTGTAAGATACGAAATTCCGTCGGTGCCAGGTGCAAGGTTTGCCCTGCTCGCGACACTTTGCGTGCCGCCAGATTGAGGATGAGATCGTCATACTCAAGGGTTTCACCGGTGAGCGCCGGTCGCGCACGCCGCAAAACAGCGTTAATGCGCGCCAAAAGCTCTCCTGGAGAGTAGGGCTTGACCATATAGTCATCGGCGCCAACATCAAGGCCTCGAATACGGTCATCCTCTTCACCGCGCGCGGTGAGCATGACGATGGGCAGATCGCGATAGTCATCGCTTTTGCGTAGTCGGCGGCAGACTTCAATGCCGGAGACTTCTGGCAGCATCCAATCCAGCACCAAGAGGTCGGGTCGGTCTTCTTCAATACGCATGAGGGCTTCTGCGCCGTCGGGCGCGATAGAAACATCATAGCCCGCCGCCTGGAGGTTATATTTCAGAACCTCCGCTTGCGCCGGTTCGTCTTCCGCGATGAGAATTTTCGCCTGATCGGACATCAAAGGCTCCCCAATCTCAATTTTTGCTCTCGCCAACCTCAAGGACAATGGTCGAAGACCTGTCATCCTTCGGCCGCGTCACCTGCGCATTATAGCCCTCCAGCATGTAAATAACCCTGTTGGCCACATTGGCGGCATGGTCGCCGATCCGTTCAACGTCGCGGACAATAAAACTGAGATGGGTGCAGGCGGTAATATGATGGGGCTCGGCGGCCATCAGCTCGAGAAATTCTTTGAAGAGACTGGTGTTGAGCCGGTCTACATCCTGATCGCGCAAAAGCACGGCTCGTGCTAAATCCGCATCGCGGTTGGCGTAAGCATCAAGCGCATCGCCAATCATATCCTGAACAATCTGCCCCATATGGCGCAGAGACTGTGTGGCCGGGGCGAGCAGAGGCACCTTAGTCAAGGTGACGGTACGCCGCGCGATGTTTTTGGTGTAATCGCCGATGCGTTCAAGATTACTGGCGAGCTTCAAGGCTGCCAGAACAATTCGAAGGTCTTCGGCCATTGGGGCTCGCAGGGCAAGCAATTCGGTTGCCTGGCGATCAATGCGAACCTCGCATACGTCGATGAGGCGGTCGCGCTCAATCACTTCATTTGCCAAGGTTGGGTCGTGCCGAACCAGCGCGTCAAGAGCGGTGGCGAGCTGATCCTCGACAAGACCACCCATTTCGCTGACGATCTGATAGAGCTGATTGAGGTCTTCGTCATAAGCTTTGACAATATGACGTTCATTCATGGATCAAAACCTTTCTAGCCGATCCGGCCTGTAACATAGGCTTCCGTCCGCGGATCCTTAGGGTTTGTGAAAATAACTTTAGTTTCACCTTCTTCAACCAGCTCGCCCATGTGGAAAAAGGCCGTGTATTGCGAGACCCGCGCCGCCTGTTGCATCGAATGGGTCACGATAATGATGGTGAAATTCTGCTTGAGTTCGTCAATAAGCTCTTCAATACGCGCCGTCGCGATGGGGTCAAGGGCTGAACAAGGCTCGTCCATCAAAATCACATCGGGCTCAATGGCAATGGCGCGGGCAATGCACAGTCTTTGTTGCTGGCCGCCCGAAAGGCCTGTCGCTGGCGCGTCAAGGCGGTCTTTCACCTCATCCCAAAGGCCGGCGCGTTCCAGGCTGCTTTGCACAGTCGCATCAAGGTCTTTGCCTTTGCCGGCCAGCCCATGAATGCGTGGGCCGTAAGCGACATTTTCATAGATCGATTTTGGAAAGGGGTTCGGCTTTTGAAAGACCATGCCCACCCGTCGCCGCAAAACCACTGTGTCGACGCCTGCCGCATAAATATCTTCGCCGTCGAGCTGAATATTGCCGCGCACCTCGCAGCCGTCGATGATGTCATTCATGCGGTTCAGGCAGCGTAAGAAAGTCGTCTTACCACAGCCGGACGGGCCAATGAGGGCCGTCACGGAGTTTGCACGGATGTCCAGGTCAACATCCCTAATGGCAGGCCTCCCGCTATAGGAAACGTGAACACAGGACGCGTGAATTTTGGGATGCGCCTCAGAAGGAGATGGTTCCAAGCCGGATGTGGCGGAAAACTGCATTTCTTTTGTCATCGGGATTACCATCGCTTTTCAAATCTCTTTCTCAAGATCACCGCTGCTAAATTCATCAAGACCAGAAAGGCGAGAAGAACAAGAATAGCGCCAGCCGTCTTCTCCGCAAAGGCTCTTTCCGGACTGTCCGCCCAAAGATAGACCTGAACAGGCAGAGCTGAGGCGGGATCAAGCACCGACGAGGGCGCATCTGCAATAAAGGCTACCATACCAATCATCAATAGCGGTGCGGTTTCGCCGAGCGCCCGCGCCATGCCGATGATGGTGCCGGTCAGCATGCCCGGCAGCGCCAGCGGAACCACGTGGTGGAACACGGCCTGAATATGGCTGGCGCCAATGCCAAGCGCCGCTTCGCGGATCGAGGGCGGTACCGCTTGCAGCGCCACGCGCGACGAAATGATGATGGTGGGCAGGGTCATGAGCGCCAACACCATACCCCCAACCAGGGATGCCGAACGTGGCAGGCCAAAAATGCCCAAAAAGATTGCCAACCCCAAAAGGCCATAGGTGATGGAAGGCACCGCCGCCAGATTGTTGATGTTCACCTCAAGGAAAGAGGTCCAGCGGTTTTTAGGCGCAAATTCCTCAAGGTAAATCGCCGCCAGAACGCCGACGGTGAAGGAAAGCAAAAGGCAGATGCCGAGCGCAAAGAAAGAGCCCTTAATCGCGCCCCAGACACCTGCAAGCTCCGGATCACGCGAGTCGCTGGCGGTTAGGAAATCCGCATTAAAGGCGGTTTTAACCCGGCCATCGCGCAGCAATCCCCGATACCAGTCTTTTTGTTGGGGGGTCAGCTGTGTTGCCGTTTCTTCCTTTGCTCCGCCCTTGTTGAAAAGATCAAAGTCATCGGAGGCCGTCATCCAGAAGGATTGCTGGGAACCCACAAGCTCTGGATTCTTCAAGACAATGTCTTTGAGTTCAAATTCGGCCCCAGCGCCGAGCAGGCCGGTCAGCTCCCGGCGCGCCGACCGCCCCGATACATCGGCGAACATGCCGCGGATCGCGCCGCGCACGACGGTGCGATAGGAAACATCTTCCAGGTCCGTGGAGGTATAGCCCGCTTCAAGGCCAAGTGCTTCTTGGCTTAGATCGACATCCACGAGAACCACTGTCTTCACGAAGGCGCCGTAACCGGTGATGACGATCGAGGCAACAAAGAAAACCAAAAACCCGAGGCTCGCCAGAATGGCGGATAACCCTAGAAGTCGAAACCGGATTTCTTTTCCGTGCCTTTTGCGGACGCCAGGGACCGCATCGGTCACAAGATTGGGAGGATAGGCTTGATCAGTCATACTGCTCGCGGAACCTCCGGACAATCTGATTGCCGATAATATTGAGCGTCAAGGTCACAAAGAAGAGCGTGAGCCCGAGGGCGAAGGCGGCAAGCGTTTTTGTGGAATCAAATTCCTGGTCGCCGGTGAGAAGGACGACAATTTGAACCGTAACCGTGGTGACCGCCTCAAGCGGATTGGCGGTGAGATTGGCCGCAAGGCCGGCCGCCATGACGACGATCATGGTCTCGCCAACCGCGCGGCTTGTGGCTAGCAAAATACCGCCTGCAATGCCCGGCAGTGCGGCGGGCAGAACCACGTTGCGAATGGTTTCTGATTTGGTCGCGCCAAGGCCGTAGGAGCCTTCTCTGAGCGACCGGGGAACCGCACTGATAATGTCGTCAGAAATAGAAGAGATGAGCGGAATAATCATCACGCCCATAACAAGACCGGCGGCGAGCGCGCTCTCTGAGGCGACATCGAGGCCGATCAGAGCGCCATATTGGCGAAGCGCGGGAGCAATCACCAGCGCGGCAAAAAAGCCATAAACAACAGTCGGGATACCGGCCAGAATCTCAAGCAAGGGCTTGATAAAGTTACGCGTGCTGATGCCCGCATATTCTGAAAGATAGATGGCTGAAAAGATGCCGAGTGGCGCGCTGATCGACAAAGCCACAATGCTGGTCAGTGCCGTACCGGCAAATAATGGGACCGCGCCAAAGCTTCCTGACGCGGCCACCTGATCGGCCCTGAGCGCCGTTTGCGGGCTCCACTCAAGGCCGAAAAGAAAGTCAAACAAAGGGACATCACGGAAGAACCGCATCGCCTCAAAAAACAAGGACCCGATGATGCCAACTGTAATCACGACAGCTGTCGCAGCACAGGAAACCAGGCAAAACCGGATGGCGCGCTCCAGTATCATTTGAGACTGCCGCCGGCCTTTCAGATCCTTGATTGAGGTGAGTGCCATTTAGCTCCCCGTTTGTTTAATGGGTGAGCGGTTCGAAGTTTCGAACCTTGGCAGCTTGGGCGGCATGCTCGTCAGCACTCATCGGGATCAACCCGCGATCGGCAAGATAGCCATCTTCGCCAGTCGCTTCATCGGCGATGAAAGCTAGAACAAATTCTTCAAGACCTGAAATAACACCCACATGAGCCTTCTTAACGTAGAAGAACAAGGGGCGTGAAACCGCATAGGAACCGTCAGCGATATTGTCGAATGTCGCTTCGGTGCCGTTGATGGTGCTGGCTTGCACCTTGTCCGAATTCTGGTCCAGGAAGCTGAAGCCAAAGATGCCAAGTGCATTCTCATTGGCTACCAGCTTTTGCACGATCAGATTGTCGTTTTCGCCCGCTTCAATATAGGCGCCATCTTCGCGGATGGAATGACAAATGGCCTTGTACTTGCTCTTGTCGGATTTCTTCAGGTCTTTGATCCAGGCAAAGCTTTTGCAACCTGATTCCATGGCAAGTTCAGCAAAGGCGTCTCGTGTACCGCTGGTGGGCGGGGGCCCGAGAACTTCAATCTTCATCGCCGGCAGTGCAGGATTGATATCCTTCCAGGTCTTGGCGGTGTTAGGTGTCAGGTTCCCGTTTTCGTCCGGAATGTCTTTGGCCAGCGCCAGGAACAGATCGCGGGTTGAAAACTCAAAGTGGTTGGCGCCTTTTGCATTGGCGACCACGATCCCGTCATATCCGACTTTAACTTCAACAATTTCAGTCACGCCATTGGTGGCGCAAAGTTCGATCTCAGACGATTTGATGGCCCGGGAAGCGTTGGAAATATCAGGCGTATTTTCGCCCGCACCCGAACAGAAAAGCTTAAAGCCGCCGCCGGTGCCGGTGCTTTCAACAACCGGGGTTTTGAACGCAGTTGTTTTGCCGAAACGCTCCGCAACAACAGTCGAGAAAGGATAAACAGTGGAAGATCCCACAATCCGGATCTCATCGCGTGCCAGGGCAGGCGCGGTTCCCGCTGCACCAATCAGAGCTGCCGCTGCCAGGGCCATGTTAAGTTTTTTCATCATGTTTCAATTCCTTGAATAACCATTTTTTGAATAACCCATGTGCATCTGGGCTCATCCCATCTGCATCTCTGGCCTGATATCGCCAGGCAGAGACAGACGTGTGACAGTGGCGTTACGGTTATGTGACGAAGGAATATTACAAGAATGTGACACTTCGAGCCGAAGGTCACCCTTTCTGGGCAAAATTGAGAAACACGGAAAACGTGGTCCCATCCGCGTCTGAGCTCTGAACGTCAAGCCGTCCGCGGTGCCGGTTGATAATGTGTTTGACAATGGCCAGCCCAAGCCCTGTTCCGCCCAGCTCTCGAGAGCGGCTCTTGTCGACCCGGTAAAACCGTTCTGTCAGGCGGGGCAGGTGGATTGCCGGAATGGCGGGCCCTTCATTATGGACTGAAATGAGGGCCAGCGAGCCCGATTGCCGCGCTTCCACGGTCACCGTGCTGCCCGCACTCCCATATTTGATGGCATTGCCGATCAGGTTGTCAAAAACCTGAAAGAGCTCGTCGTCTACCCCAGAAACAGGCGGAAGTCCCGTTTCCACCTCAACCTTGATTTCCATGCCGCGTTTGGCGGCGCGCTCGGCCAGCCGCTCTCGGGCGCCTTCCAGCACAGATTTAAGGGAAACGGACTGGTGGGGCGGGATGTACTCTTGCGATTCGACCCTCGACAGGGACAAAAGATCATCGATGAGGTTCTTCATGCGCCGTGCTTCCTGGCTCATCAGGGCCAGCATGCGCTCCTGGCCAACCGGGTCATCTTTGGCCGGGCCTTCCAGGGCCTCTGCGGCGCCCATCATGGTCGTGAGGGGGGATCTGAGCTCGTGGCTGACATTGGCCACAAAAGCAGACCGAACAGCCTCCACCTTGAGGGTCTGGGTAATATCAAGAAAAATGATGAGGGCAAAGTCGCCTTCCGCCGTACTGATTCGCGTTGCATCCGCTTCAAAGGTCTTGGCCGGGTCGCTGCCCCATTCAAACCGACAGCTGGCGGCTTCGCCGGTCTTTAAGGTGCTGTCCACGATTTCCAGAAGGCGGGGTCGGCGCAATGTCGCGGAAAGATCATATCCCTTGCGAATTTTCAGGAATGTGGCCTCCGCCGGACCATTGTGAAGCCGCACAACCCGTTGAGAATCCAAAAGAATTGCCGGTATGGGCAGAGCCGCCAGAAACGCGGCCGGGTCAAGGGGGGAAAGGTCTGATTCGCTGCTCATGACGATTTCCTATCGTCTTTTCGGGCCACGGTCCAATCCTGTCTGGGGGGCTGCGCGGCTGTCATATAATTGTAATATGAGCTTCATTTGGGTGTCACGCTGAACTGGCTTTTTGCCGGGCGTGGGGATCGCCGCAGATATCAAGAGGCATCCACGTATTGATATTTATACCTAAGGACAAAAAACGATGCGCACGAACGGTAAATGGATCGCTTTGCTTGGAACGACGGCAATGTTGCTCTCGCCGACCATGGCCTATGCGGCTGAGAAATCCATGACGGAAATGGAAAATGAGCTCGATGCCATGAAGCAAAAGATCGAGGCACTCGAGAAAAAAGTCGACGACAAAAAATCCCAAGATGTGATCGTCAAATGGGAACCAGCCCCTTCCATCAAAAGCGCCGATGGTAATTTTGAAATGAACCTGCGTGGCCGTATTTACACAGACGCGGCCTGGATCAGCGACGATGACAACACCATCGACGTTCAGGCAACAGAATTTCGTGCCGCCCGCCTTGGCATTGAGGGTCACGCGGCTGGCAATGTGAAATACAAGTTTGAAGTCGACTTTGCCGGTGACGAAGTCACTATCAAAGATTCCTATCTTCAGGTCAAAACCGGTTCAGGCTTTGCCGTAACCGTTGGTCAATTCAAAACGCCAAACTCCCTGGACGAACAAACCAGCTCGCGGCACATCTCGGTCATGGAGCGGGCCTCCTTTACCGACGCCTTTGGTCTGGCGCGCCGGATCGGTTTGGGTCTTTCCACCGGCGGCGACAATTGGACCGCCAAGCTGGGCGTTTATCGCGGCGATGCCGACACAGGCATGGAGGACGAAGGTCACGAGATTGCCGGCCGCGCAACCTTCAGCCCGAAATTTGAAGATGTGCAGCTACACCTCGGTGGGTCCTTCCGTTTGCGTGATGCTGGCGATGGGGCAGATTACAAATATTCTCAGCGCCCGCACCTTCACCTCTCCCCGACCAAATTTGTCAGCTCCGGTTCTGTTGGTCCGGAAGATACATTGTTTGGCATTGAGTTTGGCGCTCTGAGCGGACCTTTCTGGGCGGCGGCCGAATATGCGCAGCTGGAGGCCGACGACAAAACCCCGGCAAGTGATCCGACCTTTAACGGCGGCTACGTTGAAGTCGGTTACTTCTTCACCGGCGAAAGCCGTGGCTATAAGGCGAGCAAGGGCGCCTGGGATCGTCCGAAAGTCAACAATGCTCTCGGCGATGGCGGTATGGGCGCCCTGGCCGGTGTTGTTCGCTATGACACGATTGATCTCTCAGATGAAAGCTGGACCGGTGGTACACAAGATACCTACATCCTCGGCCTCAACTGGTACCTCAACCGCTACACCCGTATTATGGCCAACTATAGCCATTCCAAAATTAAAGACGGCTTTAACGTGGCGGCCAATGGCCTCGATGGCAAAAATGAAGTCGACGGTTTTGGCCTGCGCGCTCAGATCGACTGGTAATCCTCCGATTTGTCTCCCTCTCCGGGAGGTAAACCAAGTAGATGGACCCTCGCGCGGCAATCCGCGTGAGGGTTTTTCTTGCGGCAGACCGGAATCAGGCCCCTAATTACGCTCTTGGACGTCTTGAGGGGGTATTAAACCATGCATTTGGGTGTGAAATTCATGGCTGTGGCATTGGGCTTTGCTGCTTTTATGACCAGCACATCTGCGATGGCGGACGACGCCTTCAGTTGGCAGGTTTCTGGCCGCCTCATTGGCGATGCCGCCTGGATCGAAGACAGCGACAATACTTTCGACGTTGCCTCATCCGAGATCCGATACGCGCGAATTGGCGTGAAAGGCAAAATCTTTTCCGATCTTGGCTACAAGCTGGACCTCGATTTTGCCGGCAACACCGTCACGGTCAAAGATGCATATATTTCCTATGCTGTGGCCGATAGCTGGAAGCTTAAATTCGGGCAAAGTGGGGTCTTTAACACGATGGAAGGCCTGACCAGCGGTCGGTTTACTTCCCTGATGTCGCGGGCCGCTTTCATTGAGGCCTTTGGGGCGGTTCGCAATGTGGGCGTCAGTCTGGAGACCGGGGATCAGGATTGGACCCTATCCTTTGGCATCTATCGCGGCACCGCGGATGAGGGATTGGAAGATGCGGGTCATCTTTTGGCTACCCGCGCGACCTGGAGCCCATCTAGGGGCGAACATCGGATGCATCTGGGCGGTTATGTGGTTTCACGCCAGGCAGGAAGCGGCGTCGACTTCCGTTACCGTGCCCGCCCCTTTTTCCATCTGTCGCCTGTCCGGCTTGTCAGTACTGGCGCCGTTGGGACCGAGGACATTTTCGCCGGCGTCGAGGCCGCATGGGTTGAGGGACCGTTTTGGATCGCTGGTGAATATGGGCTCGACAAGGTCACGTCAGTCGTCGCAGGGAGCGATCCATCATTTGATGGAGGATACATCGAAGCGGGTTATTTTCTGACCGGTGAAACGCGGGCCTACAGCACAAGTCGCGCGGTCTGGGACCGCCCGAAAGTGGACCGTCCGCTCGGCCAGGGGCCTGGCGCTTGGGCCATCGTCGCCCGCTACGACACCCTCGATCTGACAGATAAGGGCTGGGCCGGTGGAACCCAGGACACCATCGCCGCTGGACTCAATTGGTTCCCGACCTCGCACACACGATTGACCATCAATTACAGCAGATCTGAGATTGAAGAAGGTTTTAGCGTTGTCGCCAACGGGCCAGACGGAAAAAACAAAGTGACGGGCATCGGTCTGCGGGCCCAGATTGATTTTTAAAACAGGCATTTGGAAATTGAAAAAACCCGCGAGGTTTTCGCCTCACGGGTTTCTGAGCCTTTGGACGTTGAGGCTCGTTAGATGGCGTGTTTGCCCGCTTCGTGGCGGCCAACCACCATGTGGTGAACTTCATCCGGCCCGTCCGCAAAGCGCAGATGGCGCTGATTGGCATACATGCCGGCAAGCGGCGACCATTGCGAGATCCCTGTGGCGCCGTGCATTTGAATGGCCTGATCGATGATGGTGCAAACCTTTTCCGGCACCATGGCTTTCACCGCGCTCACATAAACCCGTGCCTCGCGGTTGCCCAGCACATCCATCGCCTTGGCGGCCTGCAACACCATCAGCCGCATCGCATCAATCTCGATGCGCGCGCGGGAGATCAGCTCCAGGTTCTTACCGAGCTGAATGATCTTGCGGCCAAAGGCTTCCCGGCTCGAGGCGCGCTTGACCATCAGTTCCAATGCTTTTTCGGCCTGACCAAGCGAACGCATGCAGTGGTGGATCCGGCCCGGACCAAGGCGCAGCTGTGAGATCTCAAAGCCGCGACCCTCGCCAAGCAGAATATTTTCTTTCGGCACACGCACATTGTTGAACTTCAGGTGCATATGGCCGCGCGGTGCATGATCCTCGCCGAAAACCTGCATGCCTTGAATGATTTCAACACCGGGCGTGTCTTTCGGCACCAGGATCTGGCTTTGCTGGCGCGAAGCCGGTGCATCCGGATTGGTTTTCACCATGACGATCATGATTTTGCAGCGCGGATCACCCGCACCGGAAATGTAATATTTCTCGCCGTTGATCACATAATCGTCGCCGTCCAATACGGCCGTGGTGGAGATGTTCTTGGCATCCGACGAGGCAACATTCGGCTCGGTCATGGCAAAGGCCGAACGTATTTCGCCGTTCAGGAGCGGCACCAGCCACTTTTCCTTTTGTTCCGGTGTCCCGACTTTTTCCAGCACTTCCATATTGCCTGTGTCCGGCGCGGCGCAGTTCAAAGTTTCAGAGGCGAGCGAATATTTGCCAAGCTCCGCGGCGATATAGGCATAATCGAGGTTGGTGAGCCCGCGCCCGATCTCGGACTCAGGCAGGAAAAAGTTCCACAAGCCCGATGCCTTTGCCTTGGCCTTCGCGCCCTCCAACAGTTCCAGCTGACGCGGGTGCCAGCTCCAGCGGTCTTCTTTCTCAGCGTTAAGGGCTTCAAATTCCTCGCTGATAGGGATTACATTTTCTTCAATGTGGCGCTTCACGGCATCCATCAGAGGCTGGGCTTCCTCCGACATTGCCAATTGAAAGAGTTCAGGATTAAGAGCGGCCATGGAGATTCCTCAAATTTGTTGTTCTTTTGATAGGGCGATTGTCTGGCTTGGGCGAGCCTTGTCAACACTAATTCTGCAGCCCGGAGGACCCTTCAATACCTCAAACCCTAAGAAAACTGCCAAGAAACCGGTCTTGTCAGCACCGACAATTAAATGACAATATGTCAGGAAAGAGTCTCTAAAGAAGGACTGAAACGGCCCCGCAGGGGCCGTGAGGGAGGACATGATGACTGATACGTCGCAGGTAACTGAACCGGCAGGGCTGGGATTTGATCCGGAGGCGCTACGCGCCAAATATCGCGAGGAACGCGACAAGCGTCTGCGCGACGAAGGCAATGACCAATATGTAGAAGTGAGGGGCGATTTTTCGCACTATGTGGACGACCCTTACGTCACGGAGGAGGTCAAGCGCGCGCCCCTGTTTGACGAAGTCAATGTTGCTATCATCGGCGGCGGCTTTGGCGGTCTTCTCGCTGGGGCCCGTTTGACGGAAGCCGGGATCACGGGTCTTCGTATCATCGAAAAAGCCGGTGACTTTGGCGGCACCTGGTACTGGAACCGTTATCCGGGCGCGGCCTGCGACATTGAAGCATACGTTTACCTGCCTTTGCTGGAAGAAACCGGCTACATGCCGCCGCGCAAATTCATCGAAGGCAAGGATATCCTGGCCTATAGCCAGCAGATCGCCCGGCAATATAATCTCTATGATGATGTACTTTTCCAGACGGAGATTACCGAGCTGCGTTGGGAGGAGGAAAGCCAGCGCTGGCTCATCAAGACCAATCGCGGCGATGCCTTCCGCGCGAAATATGTCGCCATGTCCAATGGCCCACTCAACCGGCCCAAGCTGCCCGGCATTGCCGGTATTGATGCCTATAAGGGACACACTTTCCACACCTCCCGCTGGGACTATGAGTACACCGGTGGCAGCGCCGACGGCGGGCTTGATAAGCTCGGCGACAAGGTGGTGGGCATCATCGGCACCGGCGCAACGGCGGTGCAATGCGTGCCCCATTTAGCCGAAGGCGCCAAGCATCTCTATGTGTTTCAGCGCACGCCCTCATCGATTGATGTGCGTGGCGACAAGGAAACAGATGAAGCTTGGTTTAAGGCCCAAGAGCCAGGCTGGCACCAGAAACGCATGGACAACTTCAATATTCTGGTCACCGGCGGTTATGTGGAGGAAGATCTGGTTAAGGACGGATGGACCGAAATCATTCGTAACCTGATCAATATGACCCGATCAGAAAATGAGCCAGATCTGTCTCCGGAGGGCCTGGCGGCAAAAATGGAGCTGGCGGATTTCCAGAAGATGGAACAGATCCGCGCAAGGGCAGAAGAGATTGTCAACGACCCGAACACGGCAGAGGCGCTGAAGCCCTATTATCGGCAGTTCTGCAAACGACCTTGTTTCCACGATGACTATTTGCCCGCCTTTAATCGCGACAATGTCACGCTGGTCAATACGGACGGGCATGGCGTTGAGCGCATCACGGAAAAAGGTGTCATCGCCAATGGCCAGGAGTATGAACTCGATTGCATCGTCTTCGGCACCGGCTTTGAGGTGGGCACCAATTATTCGCGCCGCTGCGGCTATGAAACCTACGGCCGGGAAGGCGTTTCCCTGACAGAGAAGTTTAAAGATGGTGCGCGGACCCTGCATGGCATGCACACCAAAGGTTTCCCAAATTGCTTTATCATGGGCACCAATTTTCAGTCCGGCTTCACAGCCAACTATCCGCATGCTCTCAATGAGCAGTCGCTCCACATTGCCTATATCGTCAAGCATTGCGAGGAGGGTAATAAGTCAATCGTGGAAGCAAGTCGGGAGGCAGAAGACGCCTGGGTCGAAGAGATCATCAAGACGGCGCGCAATCGCGATAAGTTCCTCGCTGATTGTACGCCCGGTTATTACAACAACGAGGGCAAGCCGCAGGATCGGTTCCGACAGAACGACAACTACGGTCTCGGCTCGGAAGCCTTTTTCAAAATCTTGAGAGAGTGGCGGGCAGAGGGAGACCTGCCCGGCCTGGAAGTAAGCTGATCAGGCCGCGCAGTTGCGGCAGACCGATGTGTGGGGCAAAAGCGCCAGCCGTTCCGATGAGATTTCTTCGCCGCAAGTCACGCAGTCGCCGTAGGTGCCGTCACTGATACGTTTCAGCGCCTGCTCGATTTGGCGAATTTCAGCAAGGCCCGCATTGCCGAGCACTTCCATGACTTCGTCGTCCTCTCTCTCGGTGGCGCGCTCTTCCACATCCGCATCAGAGGGTTCATCCAGATCCTCTTCAATGTGGTGCAGTCGCGACTGCAGCTCCTCAAGACGGCTCTCGAGTTTTTCTTTAAAAGGGGCGATGTCGCGCATGGGGAGTTCTCCTGCAACGGGTCTGAGGTTTCTGAACCTATAGTTAATGCATCTGCCCTCAGGATCAATGGGTCAAATCACCCGCGCTTCATAATGCCGCAAGGGGCCTTGGAAAAATCAGCCGGGTTCGGATGTTTGGCCTCTTTCTCCTTACTTATCAACACCTTGGCGTCAAAATTCGGCCCCATTTACAGGTTCGACTCGTGGGGGCCGGGCGTGTTACCATGACGCCCGTAGTAGAATACTCGTAATGCTTAAATGAGGCGGGGAAATGGGGATTTTTAAGGCCGGATTTTCGATGATCGTTTCGATCATTCTGGGGGCCATTGTCATGGCCTTCTTGGCGATCCAAATGCCGGACTTCTATAACACACTGGTTCACTATGGCCGCTATGCGGAAGAGGCCATCTTCAACATGGGGATCGATCAGCGGTTTGTGAATGTGATGGGCTTTCTCATCACTGAGCAGCAGATGGTCTATCTGTTCCTGGTGATTTTAATCCGGATCTTGCTGGCTGTAATTTTCGCAGGAATCGGTGCCATGTTTGGCGGTCGCCGCTACAGCTACTAAAATCTGATAGGGAGACGGGTCGTGTATTTTACGCGCTTCAGCGCAAAGCTGGAGCTCGCCGAGCGTACACTTCTGTGATTGAGAATTTCCTGATTGAGGAAGCGGTTATAGCTGTCGATATCATCAATCAGAACATGCAGAAGATAGTCCCAGTCCCCTGAGACCGCATAGCATTCGGTCACGGGCGCCAGGGTCTCCACATGGGTCTCAAAGGCCCGGCGCACATCATCGCTGTGTGCCACCATGGAAACGCTAACCATCACATGGATGTTGAGCCCCAGCGCCCGCGCGTTGAGAAGCGCCACTTTGTCCGTAATAATGCCCGCCTCTTCCAGATCCCGCACCCGCCGCCAAACGGAGGTCTTGGACATGCCGGCAATTTCCGCCAGCTCTTGCTGAGACAGATCAGCATTGGCCTGCAGGGCAGCGAGTAACTTGAAATCAGTGGGGCTCAGGTTTGTCATGTATGGAACCAAGATTTCATAAAATATGATAAAATGAAAGAAAAATACCACAACGTCATAAAAACTGGGGGTTTTCGGGCGGAAATTCCATCCCTTTAGACCTATGATCTCCATGAAGAGTCGCGGCCGGCAGGATCCCGTGACCCCTTTCCAGAATTTCCAACGATGGAGAAATGAGCAATGGCTGATCTCTTTGAAAACCCTATGGGACTTGATGGCTTTGAATTTGTAGAATTCAGCGCGCCCAAACCAGATGTCCTCGACAAGACTTTCCGCACGCTCGGCTTTATCCCTGTGGCCCGCCACCGCTCCAAGGACGTGACCCTCTATCGTCAGGGTGGCATCAACTTCATCTTGAACAATGAGCCCATGAGCCACGCCGCCTATTATGCCGAAGAGCATGGTCCTGGCGCTTGCGGCATGGCCTTCCGTGTCAAGGACGCCCACAAGGCTTATGACCGCGCGCTGGCGCTGGGCGCTCAGCCGGTTGAGATTGAGACCGGTCCGATGGAATTGCGTCTCCCGGCCATCAAGGGCATTGGCGGCGCCACGCTCTATCTTATTGACCGTTACGAAGACGGCAGTTCGATCTACGACATCGATTTTGAATTCTTCGAAGGCGTAGAGCGCCATCCCAAGGGCTGCGGTCTCTATGAGATCGACCACCTCACCCACAACGTCTACAGAGGCCGCATGGCCCATTGGGGCAAATATTATGAGCGGCTCTTTAATTTCCGTGAAATCCGCTACTTCGACATCAAGGGTCAGGTAACCGGTCTTGTCTCCCGCGCCATGACAGCGCCGGATGGCAAGATTCGTATCCCTTTGAACGAAGAAGCTTCCAACGGCACCGGCCAGATCGAAGAGTTTTTGATGCAGTACAACGGCGAAGGCATTCAGCACATCGCCCTGTCCACCGACAATATTTTCGAGACTTGGGACCAACTCAAAAAACTTGGAACTCCCTTCCTGACACCGCCGCCGGAAGTTTACTACGAGATGCTCGAGGAACGTCTGCCAGGGCACGGCGAGCCGGTTGAAGAAATGAAGTCGCGCGGCATCCTCCTGGATGGCTCGACGGAAGGCGACACCAAGCTGCTGCTGCAGATTTTCACGGAAACCTTGCTGGGCCCTGTCTTTATTGAGATCATTCAGCGCAAAAAGGACGAAGGTTTCGGCGAGGGTAATTTCAAGGCGCTCTTTGAATCCATGGAGCGCGATCAGATTCAGCGCGGCGTGATCGCAGATCCGAACGCGGCCTGAGGAGAACCCCCATGAACATCAAACGCATCCACCATGTGGCCTATCGCTGCCGCGATGCCAAGGAAACTGTTGAGTTCTACAAGAATGTGCTCGGCATGGATTTTGTTCTCGCCATCGCTGAGGATGAAGTGCCGTCAACCAAAGAGCCCGATCCTTACATGCATATTTTTATGGATGCCGGGCAGGGCAATGTTCTGGCCTTCTTTGAGTTGCCTAATTCGCCAGACCAAGGCAAAGATCCGAACACACCGGAATGGGTGCAGCACATTGCCTTTGAAGTGGAAGACTTGGGCGCGCTCAATGAAGCGAAAGCGAAGGTTGAAGAAGCGGGTCTGGATGTCATCGGCCCGGTTGATCACGGTATTTTCCAGTCGATCTACTTCTTTGACCCCAATGGGCACCGTCTGGAGCTGGCCGCCAATACCGCCAAGCCCGGGATGATGGAAGAGCTGCACCGCGTTGCCCCTGACATGATCGAAGAATGGAGCCGTACCAAAAAAGCGCCGCGCCATGCCGCCTGGCTGCATGATGGCTCCTGGGACGAGCGAAACAAATAATGCGGCGCCCCCGCGAAGGCGGGGGGTTCAGAGCCGACAGGGGACCCTAGTCCGAAATGCCAGTGTATTCTCCATCCACATAGATGAGGGGATGGAGATCGTCGCCGATCATAATGTCGATGATCCGTCCGATGAAAATGCCGTGACTGCCGTAGTCGAGAAAGGCATCCGTGTCGCAAATCAGGTTGGCCTGAGCCCCCAGAAGGATCGGCGGCCCATCAGGATGCGTATCCCAGACGCCCACTGAAAAGCGTGCCTCGCCCTGCTTGTCGCCAGCGCAAACATTTGCAATTTCTTGTTGCTCGCGTCCCAATATATTCACAGCAAATGGCTGCTTGGCCAAAAGCATGGCATAGAGCTGCGTAATCTTGTTGACGCAGACCAGCAGACTCGGCGGCTCAAGGCTCACCGAAGTCACGGAAGTAGCGGTCATGGCAAAGCGCGCTTCATCGTCCCGTGACGAAACCACGGTAACCGAACTGGCCAGCCGCCGCATGGCAAGACGTGTCAATTCTTCGACTTCATCAAGGGTCATTTTTATCCTGCGCAAATCTTGGCTCACTTTGTAAAGAATAGCCGGAAGACCTTCAACAAAAAGCAAAGGCCCGGCGAAAATCGCCGGGCCTTCGCCTATTTCCTTCAGGTCTGAAGGGTTATTGCGCCGATTGAGCCGCCTCTTTCAGGTCCTCCGCGTAAGCCTCCACTGTGAAGGGGCGCCCGAGAAATTCCTCCAGCATTTCGTCCGCTGGCCGTGAACCGGCCGATCCCAGGACCATCGTGCGGTAGTCCATCGCGGTTGCCTTGTTGCGCAAGCCTTCAGCTTCGAAGCGGGTGAACATGTCCGCCGCAATCGCCAGCGACCATTGGTAGGTGTAATAATTCGACGAATACCCCCCCAGATGGCCAAAGCTCGCCCAGCCGTGCGTGCCCGGAACCGTTGGATAGACCGAGTAGGTTTCCCACAGCCCATTCGAGACGGCGTCGAAATCGAGGGTTTCAGGGTCGGCAATGTGGAATTGAAGGGATTCAGCCGCCAGATAGGTTTGACCGGCAACACCGGTCGCACGATTGAAATTGCGTGCCGCCAGCATTTTATCAAAGAGCTCGCGTGGCAAGACTTCGCCATCGGTGTTGATCGCAAAGCTCTTCAGGGTTTCATAATCCCAAACCCATTCCTCAAGCATCTGGCTCGGCGCTTCGACAAAGTCTCGCTCCATCGACATGCCTGCCACATAGGCCCAGGTCTGGGTACCGCTAAACATATTGTGAATGAGATGCCCGAACTCATGCAGGAAGGTTTCCACCTGCGTATGCTCCATCAGGCCAGCTGTGCCGTCGCCGCCAGGGAAATTTGTGACCAAAACGCTCATCGGGATCTGTTTGCCCTTAACACCAACACGCAATGTGTAGTGGGTCGCATGCTGGTCCTTGCCGGCGCGCGGGTGCAGATCAAGATAGAAGCGACCGATCACCTGACCGTTCTCAACCATTTCATGGGCAGAAACCTGGGGGTCCCAGACCGGGGTGTCCCAATCACGGATCTCTACGCCAAAAAGGTCCTGGGTCAGCTGGAAGATACCCGCTTTGACATTGTCGAATTGGAAATACTGCCGCACTTGCTGCGAGTCATAGGCATAAAGCTCTGCGCGCAGCTTTTCTGAGATATAACCGCGCTGCCAGGGCATAACCATTTCTGCTTCCGGGTCAATCTGCCGATACCGCTCAAGCAGGCGGTCCCGCTCAAGCTCGGCGGTTCCGCGTACAAGGGCGTTGATGTCCTTGATAAAGGCATCCGCCCGTTCCGGCGTGCCGATCATCCGGTCTTCCATCGTCAGATGGGCAAAAGTTTGGTAGCCGAGGATTTGCGCCAGCTCTTTGCGTTTCTTGAGAAGATCGCGCAGCACCTCTTCATTCACCGGATAGCCGCGGTTGCCGTTCGCCATGCGCATGTCATAGCGCAATTGATCGTCATCGGCATAACTGAAGACCGGGAACATGTCCGGGTAACTGGTCGAAATCTTGATGATACCGTTCTCATCCGGTTGATGACCCGCAATGTAATCTTCCGGCAAGCCTGAAAGCCGCGCGACATCTTCAACCTCGACATAACGCACATCGTCTCGGATGTTCTTATCGAACAACTGACTCAGCCGGAATGTTTCTTCGTTGATCGCTTTAATCCGCGCGCGGGTTTGGTCGTCCTTGTCCACGCCTGAACTCTCGTAGGACTTAATCGTCTCTTCGACCATAAAAGTGGTCACCTGATCTGCGCCGGTCAGGTCAATGGCCTTGACCTGATGGTAGATCTTTTGGCTAAGACCCAGGTCGTTGAAAAGAGGAATAAATTTCTGAACGCAGGCCATCGCCGCATCACGGTAGGCCTCATCCGGCTGTGTCGCGGTGACAATGTAAGGCCAATAATAGGCATTGCCGATCTCCGTATCGAGGTCGTTAAGCGGCACCATGACACTGTCGACGGTATAGGGTCCTTTAAAGGCCTCAATGGCTTCGACCCTGGCTTTGAGTCTTGTGAAATCCGCGTCACACTTGGCGACAAAACTATCCAGATCATCTGTGACATTGGGCCCGGGAGTAACCGGCGTCACCAGAACAGGTTCAGGTGCGGTTGTCTCGTCCTGGGAGGCAGGCTCAGAGCAGGCGGCACAAACGAGGCTGAGAGCCGCAACGCCGCTAAGAAGGTTCAAATTCATGGAGATCCCCACAATCGATCAGGCGCGAAAGCGCGCCGTTTTACATGTTTAAACGTGTTACTTCTCGCGGGACCCCCACCGCTGTCCGTAAACTTCTTTACATAAGGGGGGATATTGCGGTCCTTGACCTCAATTGCAAGCTCAAATCTATTGGAAGGCAATGATTCTCGACGACCTTCCCATTCTTTACAGCTTTCGGCGCTGCCCTTTCGCCATGCGGGCGCGCATGGGGATTTACCTGGCCGGCATTGAGGTGCGTTTACGCGAGGTGATCCTGCGCGACAAACCCGCCGAAATGCTAGAGGCATCGCCCAAGGGGACTGTGCCGGTCATGATCTTGCCAAATGGCGAGGTGCTGGAAGAAAGCCTTGATATCATGCTCTGGGCGCTGGAGCGCAGCGATCCGGATGGCATTTTGCCTGCGCCCGGTCCCGCGCGCGAGGAAGCCCTCGCTCTCATCAATCGGTTTGACGGGGTGAACGACACCACGGACCCACTCGAAGGTTCGTTCAAATATCACCTTGATCGCTACAAATATGCGACCCGCTATGAGGGGGCCGATGTTGAGATCGAGCGCGCGGCAGCTCTAAAACATCTGATCGATATGGAGGCACGCCTGGATGCCGCGTATTTGGCTGGGCCGACCCCAGGGCTTGCTGACTTTGCCATCGCGCCCTTCGTGCGCCAGTTTGCGAGCACGGATCGGGGTTGGTTTGAGGCGCTGTCCTTGCCCCGCGTTCAGGCCTGGCTGAAGCATTTCTTGGCAAGTGAGCCCTTCAACGCCATCATGGGCAGATATCCGCAGTGGCATCCAGGTGACGTTGAGCAACGCCTGCCCATCAGGGAAAGACAAATCACATGATCCGCAATAACTTTCACTCCGATTTTGACCAACTTGAAGTGTCCTATGTGGAATGGGCGCCCGCCGAACCGGCCCGAGCGGTCTGCGTCATCGCCCATGGGCTGGGCGAACACATCGCCCGTTATGATCGTTTTGCTAGGGAAGTGGTGGCAAAAGGTATTCATGTCTTAGGCCCTGACCACCGTGGGCACGGCCAATCCATGATCGCGGCGCGAGGGCCTGGTGATTTTGGCGAGGGCGGTTGGAATGCCCTTTGCGCCGATCTCGTGGCGATGATCAAAATGGCCCGCGCAAGGGTTCCCGGTGTGCCACTGATCCTATTTGGCCACTCTCTCGGCTCCTTTGCCTCGCAGCAGGTGGTTCAAGATCACTCACAAGAGATCGACGCGCTGATCCTTTCCGGTTCCTGCGCCTATGACCTCCTCGCAGAGGCGCTTTTTGCGGGCCTCATGGAAGGCAAATCGGCCTTCGAAATTTTCAATGCGGAGTTTGAGCCGGCGCGGACGCCCGCTGATTGGCTCTCCCGTGATGAGGTGGAAGTTGATAAATATGTTGCCGACCCTCTCTGCGGCTTCGACATGGTTGAAGCCTCGGCCATGTCAGCGGCAAGCGAAAGTCCGCGCCTCGCTGATCCGGCCATGATCGCCCGCATTCGGTCTGACCTGCCTGTGCTTTTCGTGGCCGGGGATTTAGATCCCTTGAATGATCGCTTGGCGCGTCTCGTCGAACTGGAAAAGCGCTGGCGCTCGGCAGGCGTTCGGCAGATCGACACACACTATTACCCGGGCGCGCGCCATGAGCTCCTCAATGAAACCAACCGCGACGATGTGACACGTGATATTCTGGCCTGGATCCAGAGCCAATTGCCCGCGGATGGTTGAAATTTGGCTGAAAATAGCCATTTTATAAGGTGATCGGAGGAGGTTTCCCCATGTTTCATGCCCTTTTTCTTCCCGCCTTGGCCGCCTTTGTCGCCATGTCAGCGCCTGAGGCCGCGCAGGAACAGCTCCCCTTGGAGGTCTCAGAGACCTGTGACGTGAGCAGCCTGGAAGGGCTTTCCGCCGAAGACCTTTTGCGCAAGGTTGATGAACTTTACCGCGCCAATACCTCCGAAGCGGACATCCGCATGCAGATCATTACCCCAGATTGGGAACGTACCATGTCCATGCAGGTGTGGAGCGAGGGTATGGAAAAGACCTTTATCCGCATTCTTGCGCCTAAAAAAGATCGCGGCATTGCCACGCTCAAACTTGAAGATGAGATGTGGAACTATTTCCCAAAAATCAACAAAACCATCAAAGTGCCGCCGTCCATGATGATGAGTTCCTGGATGGGGTCAGATTTCACCAATGATGATCTGGTGAAAGAGGCGACCCTCGCCGACGACTATACATCGACCCGAGAAGATACCGGTTGCGCGAGCCTTCTGACCCTGGTGCCCAAAGAGGAAACAGTGACCGTCTGGGCGAAAATCGAGGTGCTCGTTGATCTTGGAAAACTTCTACCCATGGAGGAGAGGTTCTACAATGAGCGCGGCGAAAAGGTCCGCACGATGACCTTTTCCGATCTAAAGGAATTTTCCGGAAATCTACTGCCCTCGAAACTTGAAATGGTCCCTCACAACAAAGAAGGCCACATGACCGTCATCTATTACGATGATCTAAGGCTCAACGTAGAGCTTGATGAGGATACCTTTACCTGGGCCAAACTAAAGGAGCGCTTCAACTAGCGCCCGGCAAATGGGGGGAGCTCCCTTGCTCAATCTTAAATTGGCCTTTCGCAATCTGTTGCGGGCCCGGCGCAGGTCCTTCCTGACGGGTCTCTCCATGGCCTTTGGTTATTTGCTGGCCTCGCTCTCGCTCTCGCTCGCCGAAGGGTCCTATTCAGGAATTATCGATCTCTTCACCCGCGACCACACCGGCCATGTGCAGATCCACCAGGGGGATTATCTTGACCGCCCCTCGATCAACAAACATATGGCCGATCTTGATGGTCTTTTGGCTACTCTTGATGCGACGCCAGGCGTTGTGGGTGTCTCCCCCCGTATTTTGGCGCCATCGCTTGTCTACCTGGGCGATAAGTCGGTCGTCGCCAACGTGATTGGTATTGACCCAGAGCGCGAAAGGAAGACCACGCGTCTGGTGGAGAAAGTCAAAGAGGGGACTTACCTCACCGGTCAGCAAAACCCGGAGGGTTATGATGTCGTCATGGTGGGGCAGGCCATTGTTGACAGCCTAAAACTCTCGATCGGTGATGAGCTAGTGCTGATCGGCCAGGGGGCGGAGGGCTCAATTGCGAACGATATATTCGTCGTCGGCGCGATAGTCGGGACAAAAGATTCTTTTGAAAAGCAGCATGTCTATATGTCCCGCGAAGCGGCGCAGCGCTATCTCTATATGGGAAACAGCGCGCATGAGATCGCCATTCTGACCGGCGACTATGCCGATGCGCGAAAGGTTGCCAGCGATCTTCGACTCCAGTTGACCGACCCGGAACTTTCCATAGACCCCTGGCAGGTTGTCGAGAAAACATTTTACGAATCCATGACAGCCGACAAGATGGGCAATTATGTCAGTGTCGGCCTGATCATGCTCATGGTTTCCATAGGCGTGCTCAACACGGTGCTGATGAGCACTCTGGAGCGCACCCGTGAATTTGGGCTTTTAAAAGCCATCGGAACGCGGCCGCGCCAGGTCTTCAATATGATTCTGATCGAGACGGTGGTCCTGGCCTCTCTGGGCTCTTTGGCGGGCGCCCTTCTGGCTTTACCCATCAATGCCTATTTTACCGATCATGGCATTCTCATGCCCCAGCCGATGGAGGTTGGCGGCATTCCCTTTGACCGTATTGTGGCGGAAGTTTCCTTTGTCACCATGGTCCTGCCTGCGCTTTTGGTGATTTTCACCGCGGCCCTGGTCGCGCTTTTACCTGGCCTCAAGGCCGCCCGGGTGACGCCCGTGCGCGCCCTTGGGTCCTTTTAGGGAGACGCGGCCCATGGGATCCAATATCAGGCTCGCGCTTCGCAATATCCTTCGCAACAAACGGCGGACCTTTCTCACCTGTCTTCTGGTCGGCAGTGGTCTGGCCATTCTCATGTTTGTCGATGGCTTGATGCTCGGCATGTCGGACATGATGATCCGCAAAGTGACCAGCACCTGGCTCGGCGAAGCGCAAATCCATGCGCCCCAGTTTCGGCGCGATCTGGACGCCGCATTCTATATGGAGAAGGCGGATGAATTGGCCCGCCGCGCAGAAGAAGTGCCGGGTGTGGAAGCCGCCGCGCCGCGCACCCTCGTCACCGGTATGATTTCCTCCTCCGGCAATGCCACTGGCGGCGCCATCTACGGGATTGATCCGGCTCGGGAAAAACACGTCAGCCGGCTCAACGAAGCCCTCGTTGAAGGTGAGATGATCGCGCAGGACGCCAGGCAGGACATTCTCATCGGCTACAAGATGGCCGACCTTTTGGATGTCGAGATTGGCGACCGGATTGTCGTGACCGCCACAGAGCTTTTGTCGGGTGAAATCGCGCAATCTCTCTTTTTTGTCTCTGGCTATTTGCGCTTCAACGACCGGGCGATGGATTCCAGCATGGCCTTTATCTCCTATGCCGCAGGACAGAAGCTTCTGGCTTTGCCCGGCGCCGCCCAGGAAATTGCCATCAGCATCGACCCGGAAGCCGACGAGAAAGCGATTGTCGCCAATCTAAATTCAAGTTTGAAAGACCAAAATCTCGAAATTCTGGGGTGGTGGGAGCTGGCGCCTGATATCGCCAGCATTCTTGCCATGCAGGAGTTTGGCCTTTGGATCATGGCGTTGATCCTTTTCATCCTGGTCTCGCTGGGCCTTATCAATTCAATGTTTATGTCGATCTTCGAGCGTCACTATGAGTTTGGCGTGATGCTGGGTCTCGGCACGCGCTCAAGCAAACTCTTTTCGCTCATATGTTGGGAAGGGGCACTCATTGGCATGTGGGGGGCCGCCCTCGGGCTCGGCATGGGAGCACTCGCCAATGCCTGGAGCGCGCGCTACGGCATCCTTTTCGGCAAAGGGACGTCAGAATTTGCCGGGCTCACTTTGAGTGAGCCGGTTTTTAATCAGTTTTCAATTACCCAGTTTACGGGATTGCCGGCCTTCGTGGTTTTGCTCACGGTCCTGGCCTGCATTATACCGGCCATACACGCGGCGCGGCTGACACCCTCTGAGGCCATGCGCCGAGCGATTTAGGAAATGCGATCATGACAGTCATCATCAAAACCGAAAAACTATCCCGCCATTACGGCAAGGGTAACGTCATGGTGAAAGCCCTGGATGAGGTGGACTTGGAGATTGATCAAGGCGAGTTCACAGCTATCGTTGGCCCTTCTGGATCAGGTAAGACCACCTTGCTGCAGCTCATCGGCGGCCTCGATAGGCCTTCCAGCGGCGATGTCTATCTGAAAGGAACCAAAGTCTCCGCCATGGCGCCGCGCGCGCTGTCGGACTTTCGCCGCGATCACATTGGGTTCATCTTTCAGGCTTTCAATCTGATCCCTGTTCTCACGGCAAAAGAAAATGTTGAATACATCATGCTTCTGCAGGAGCGCCCAAGAGCGGAGCGTCACGAAAAAGCCATGGCCATCTTGGAGTCCGTGGGGCTTAAGGATATGGCCGATCGCCGGCCATCGGAAATGTCGGGTGGACAACAGCAGCGTGTTGCCGTGGCGCGGGCGCTGGCTTCCGAGCCCGACATCATTCTGGCCGATGAGCCCACCGCCAACCTGGACTCCAAAACCGGCGCCGAGCTCATCGATATGATGAAGGAATTCAATGAGAAAAACGGTGTGACCTTTGTTTTCTCCACCCACGATACTAAGATCATGGAGCGCGCCAAGCGTCTGGTGCGCCTTGTGGACGGGAGGATCAGTGAAGATATCCGCCAATAGGATTGGGGCAAGTCTGGCATTGGCCCTTTTGACCTCGGCGCCTGGCGTCGCGGCAGAAGACTGGCACCTGTCGGGCTATGTCAAATCCTATGCGGTTGCGCAATCGAATCCGGATATTGAGGGCCTCACCGGCGCGCCCGCCAAGCCGGTCTATCAATCTCAAAATGCGCTTCGCTTGATGTTGGCCGGAGATGATTTTCTGGGCGGTGCTCTGGAGATCCATTGGGAGGCAAAACCCATATTCTCTTCTCAGCGCATTGCGGGCGCGGGTCCTGGGCTCAGTACCACCATTGCCTCCACCGATACCCGTTACCGGGTGGGAGATTTCAATCCGGCGCTCGATTGGGGTGATGACAAGGCCGTGCTCCTCCAAAACCTCGATCGCTTCAATCTGCAATATGCGCAGGACTTTGGCACCATAACCTTTGGCCGGCAGGCCATCGCCTTCGGCTCGGCGCGGTTTTTATCACCAACAGATATTCTCGAACCATTCCTGGTGTCCACGCTGGATCAAGAATACCGGGTGGGCGTCGATGCCTTGCGGTTTGAAAAGCCACTGGGCGATTTTTCTGAACTCGATATGGGCATTGTCCTGGGGCACGAATGGCGGGCGGACGAAAGCGCGGCCTTCTTGCGCGCGCGAACCTCGACGGGCGGCAGCGATCTGGAGGCTGTTGTCGTTCTCCAGAACCGCTGGGCCATGGTGGGCGGCGGCATTGAGCGCGCGCTCGGCAACTTCGGCTTCTGGGCGGAAGCCGCTTACGTGCATGCGCTGGATGGAGACGATTACACACGCGCTTCCTTTGGTCTGGATCACTCCTTTGGTGACAACATTATTGGCATGGTGGAGTATCACTATTCCGGCGCGGGCGAGAGTGACCCTGACGACTATATCGGTCTGGCGGGAACGCAAGCCTTTCAAAAGGGCGGTGTATTTCTCGCCGGCGAACATTATCTGGTACCGGCCGTCACCTGGATCGCCACGCCTCTCCTCAGCGTCTCCGCCAGCGGGTTCTTCAATTTGTCCGATGAGTCCGCCTTTCTGCGCCTGGGCGGGGAATATTCCCTGTCGGAAGATCTTTACATGGACTTCGGCGTTAACGCCGCCTTTGGAGAGGGGGGCCGGGCCTCCCCATTGCCGCCCTATTTGACTCTCGGGTCAGAGTTTGGCAGCGTCCCGACGACAGCTTACTTAAGCCTGCGCCATTATTTCTAGGAAGTCTGGCGCACCGATCGACAAGGACACTCCGGTCATATGAAACTCGTGACATTTGAAGGAAAAGAGGGCGCGCGCCTGGGCGTTCTCAAGGGTGAACTGGTGGTAGACCTCGCCGAGGCGGCGCCGGATTTGCCAGGAGACATGATCACGCTTCTGGAAGCGGGGCCTGATGCGCTCAAGCAGGCCGAAAAGGCCGCCGACAATCCGCGCGCCAGCAGTCGTCCCTTGTCAGAGGTCAAACTTCTTTCACCAGTTTTACGGCCGAGAAAAATTTTGGCGATTGGCCTCAACTACCATGATCACATCAATGAAGTGAAAGAAGCCGGACGCAAGGTGCCAGAAGTCCCGGTGGTGTTTAACAAGCAAGTAACGGCCATCAACGGCCCTGCGGGTGACATTCATTTACCGAAGGTCTCCATGGCCCTCGATTATGAGGGCGAGCTCGCAATGATCATTGGCAAGACCTGCCGTCATGTCAGCAAGGAGAAAGCCCTGGACGTTGTTGCGGGCTTTGCGGTCGCCAATGACGTTTCCGTCCGCGACTGGCAAAAGCGCACACCGACCATGACCATGGGCAAGTCTTTCGACACCCATTGCCCCTTGGGTCCCGCCCTCACCACAACTGACGAGGTGGACCCGCACAACCTGAATATCCGTACATGGGTCAATGATGAATTGCGCCAATCCAGCAACACCAGGCACCTGATTTTTTCCTGCGAAACCATCATTGAGCATCTGACTGCCGCTTTCACCCTTGAGGTCGGTGACGTCATCCTTACCGGCACGCCGAGCGGGGTGGCCATGGCCATGGACCCGCCCAATTGGCTGAAAGAAGGTGACGTGGTGCGTGTGGAGGTCGAGGGTCTGGGCGAAATTGTAAACAAGGTTGTCAAAGAGCCGTAAGCGCCTTGAATTTGGCGTAACAATTTCGTCATTCTGCCTGTGATACAGCGGCAAAATGTGCCACAAGTTTTCTAAAGCTCCGTCCCCCGGGGCATCCGTAAAATTTTAAGGAGTTTTCTATGTCGATCCGCGATCGCGTGTGGGGTTTATTGTCACTAGCGCTGGCCTTCGCTTTCATTTCTTCTGCGCCTGTCTTGGCCGCAGATGAGGAAGAGGAAGATGAAGGGCCGACCATTGAAAAGATGGTCGAGGACATGGAAGCGAAAGAGGGGCTCTTTCCGCTCTATCAGGACCCAGAAACCGGCGATTTGATGATGGAAATTTCTGCTGACCAGATTGGCAAGGAATTCATCTATACAACCCAGACAGTGGACGGCGCGCCTTACTCAAGCTTCCTTCATATCCGAGGGGCTTATCTGTCTCAGAACATCATCAAATTTGAGCGGCGCTACGACAAAATCGAGATCGTGAAGCAGGTCACGAGCCTCTATTTTGATCCGGACAATGCCATCTCCCGTGCGGCGGATGCCAATGTGATTCCCGCCACCCTGGCGGTGTTGGAGATTGCCGCTGAATCAGATGATGGCCGCATCCTGGTTGACCTGGGTTCGATCTTGCTCAGCGAAGAGCTGCAGCAGATCACGCCGAGCCCCAACCCCAATATGCCGCCTAATATGATTCCCTTTGTGCTTGGTGGGCTTAACCCTCAAAAGAGCGGCATCGAAGAGGTGCGTGACTACCCTGAGAACGCAGATGTCATCGTCAAATATTCCTATGACAATCCTCAGCCTATGAACCCGGGTGGGCCAGAAGTCGCCGACGCCCGCAACGTTTCAATCACCATGCAACACTCTTTCCTGGCTATGCCGCCGGAAGGTTTTACGCCGCGCGCCACCGACTATCGCGTTGGATATTTCGCCGAGGAAGTCAATGATATGACGACTTCGGATCCAACGCCTTACCGCGATGTGATCAACCGTTGGCGTCTTGAAAAAGCGGACCCGGAAGCCGAATTGTCGGAGCCGGTTAAGCCAATCACATTCTGGATTGAAAACACGACACCCGAAGACATCCGGGAAGACGTCAAGGCCGGTGTTTTGACGTGGAACCAGGCTTTCGAAAAGGCCGGGTTTAAAAACGCCATTCAGGTCAAGGTCCAGCCCGATGATGCCACCTGGGAAGCGAGCGACATTCGTTACAACGTCCTGCGCTGGATTGCTTCCGACCAGATTGGTTATGCCGGCTACGGCCCTTCGTTTACCAATCCGCGTACCGGCGAAATCCTCGGCGCTGATATCATGCTTAACTACACCACCTGGACCTATAGAGCATTGCAGGAACGTGTGTTTAAGGAAGGTGACATGGAGGCCTATCTTGCCCAGATCGATCAATTTGATCCGGAGCTCTGCCAGATCGGTCAATCGGTTCAGCAAAATCTCCTCTTTGCCCTCGCCGTCGTGCCGGGCGCCGCGTCAGACCCAGCCTTCCGCGCTGAACTTGTCAGCCAAAGCATTCGCGAAACGACAGCGCATGAGGTGGGCCACACTCTGGGCCTGATGCACAACTTCAAGGGCAGCCAGATGCTGACGCCTGAAGAACTTAACAACAAAGAGATCACGTCCAAGCGCGGTGTCTCCGGGTCGATCATGGATTATACCATCATCAACGTGGCAGCCACGCCCGCCGAGCAGGGCGAGTATTTCTTCGGAAATATCGGCCCTTACGATCTCTGGGCCATCGAATACGGCTATACGCCGGCACTCGAAGACCCGGAGGCCGAGGCTGCGCGCATCAAGGCACTTTTGGACCGCTCCACGGAGAACGGACTGGCCTTTGGCAACGATGCAGACAACACCTATTCGCCGGGCTTGGGGGTGGACCCTCGCGTTCAGACCTTTGACATGTCGTCCGATGCGATTGGCTATTCTCAAAATCGAATAGGCCTCATTAATCGTCGGCTAAAGACGCTTATGGATGACTACGAAATTGAAGGCGACAGCTGGCAGAACTTGAGCCAGGCCTATCGGACTCTGTGGATCCAGAAGTATGTGTCGGGCATTACAGTGTCGCGCTACATCGGCGGGATTTATGTCGAACGCGCGGATCGGGAGCAACCGGGCGCGGCGCAGCCTTTGACACCGGTGCCTTTGGCCGACCAAAAGCGCGCCATGCAAGTCCTGGCCGACAATATTTTCGCGCCGGGATCTTTCGATCTGCCCGCAGACCTTGTCCGACACATGCAATTGGAGCCGCGTGGCTTTAACTTCTTCGGGGCAACCGAAGATCCGAAACTGCATGACCAGGCCCTGGTCACGCAGGCGCTGGCCTTGCGGCATATTCTGCATCCGGTGACCATGAAGCGCATGAGTGACACCGCGCTTTACGGCAATGAGTATACGCCGGTGGAGGTGGTCAATGACCTGACAGATGCAGTCTTTAAAGCAGATCTTCGGACATCCGTGAGTTCAGAGCGACAAAATCTGCAGCTTTATTATACCCAGCAATTGATGGCGATCTCCTTCGGCATGCTGGGACATGATATGATTGCCCAGAGTGCCGCCGATTACAACTTACGCCGGATCGAGCACATGATGCGTCAGGCCCGTCGGCCCGATGCGGCAACGGATGCCCATCGCCGCCGCGTCCTGGCCATGACCGAGTCCATGCTTTACGGTTTCCCGAGTCGCAATTAGGCCTCGGTGTAAAGATCAATCAGAAGAGGGCGGGGCTTCGGCTCCGCCTTTTTCTTGTGGCGGCGCCACAACAAAGCGTTGATAGAGATAGCCAATGCCAAAGAGTGAGGCCGCCAGTCCGAAGAAGGAGAAGACGCGCAGCAGCCCCTCCAGTTTGTCCATGTCAAAGAGGAAGATCTTGAGCGTTGCGAGCGCAATAGTGGCCAGCCCCGCCATGCGCAAGGGACGCGAATGTTGCCAGATCCCCACGCCCATCAACACAGCGGCATAGAGCACCCAAACAAGCGAGTAAGTATAAAACTCTGCATCCGTCGTTGCGCCTTCGCCAAGCCGCGAGCCATGAAAGAAGTGACGCACTTCAAGGCTGACATAGATCGGGCCGAGCACATAGGCCGGCAGACTGAGGTAGGCTGTGTTGGTGACGCCAAGATGTTGGCGGATGATCGCCTTATCGGGCCCGGCCAGCATGAGCGCGATAATGGCCAGCGGCGCCAGATAGGCAAGCGTAAGGATGTCGAAGAACATGAGCTTGCCAACCGGATCATTTGTCTCAAGCGGGTTGAGCACAAGGATGTGGATCCAGATAAGATGGATGCCGGCCAGAAGGTAAAGTCCCTGGGGCGTTTTCAAAAGTATGGGAGAATTTTCAATCAGACGCGAACGCCCAAGGCCGTAAGCGAAGGCGAGCCAGGTCAGGGTGTTAACCGCCGCCTCGCTTAGGAGATAATGGCTCGCGCGTAAATCGCCTTCATGAATGAAGAGCCGTACCTGCGACAGGATCAGAACCAGGACAAAGACAAGCACACCGACCTGAAGAACATCCGTTAGAAGATCGCGTTTGGTTTGCATGAACCAACGGGCCGCGAAATAAAAGGCAAGAGCAGGCAAGCCATAGCCATATTGCATCCAGTTGATCCAGAGCGGTGGATTGATGGGGTAATTGAGGGCGAAGGGATTAAGCAGAAGCCGCGCAAAAACCACCAAGGCGAGCACAAAGGCGACCTGCCTGAGCAGCCGCACCTGAATACGCTGCGAAACCCAGGCTGTGGCAGGCAAGAGCGCCGCCAAGGCGACGCTGAGCCAGGCTTTTTCCAAGGTCATGGTCACAGCGAAGGCAAGGGCAGCCAGAACACCGACGGCGAAGGCGCCGAGCGCCGGATCATGTGCAACATCGTCAGTTTTCTTGCGCAAATATTGCGCGGCGAAGAGAAAGACAACCGCAGCACCGAGCCCGAGTGCGCCCCAGGAAAGGGAGGTGTCAAAACCTTTGATCCTGGCAAAGGCATTAATGAGGGCAAGAAGAGCAAAACTCGTCGCAGTAATGGCCCAGCGTCCGGAACGGCGGGTCAGGCCGGTCATCGCAAAAAACAAGAAAGAAACACCGGAGGCGACAAACAGCGGCATGACCGCGGGCGGCACCATAGGCGCAAGGCCAAGTTCCCGATCATATCCACCCACAAAGTAGGAATAAGCCTCCGCACTCAATCGCCACCCGCAAAGGCAAAGGAGGGCGAAAGTCCCGGCCAAGGGGAAGAGCGCAAACTTGTGCCGGTTCTCATGCGCCAGAATTGTCAATCCGCAAACGACCAAGGCCGCAAGAGCTACTTCGTAAGTGCCCGGCACGCGGTCCTGAAAAATGGCAAATCCGAAGAGGGCGAATGCCGCCCCGCCAATTAAATCGAGACGGAAGGGTGGGCGCCCCGGGGCCCCTTCGCGCACCTTTGGTTCGGGCAAACCCGCAAAGGCGAGCGACATGAGGGCCGCAAAGGCAAATGCGCTCGGGCGAATGGTGCTGTCGAACGCCAAAACGCCCAAGGCAAAAATTTGCCAGGCCCCCGCGCCGATGAGCGCCACCAAGGTAAGCCAGAACCAGTCTTTAACCCGCGCAATGAGCAGCGCCGTCAAGGCGACCACAGTCAGATAGGAAAAAAGGGTTAGGGCCGTCGAATCTGTGTTGGTGATCAGCACCGGGACAGCAAAAGCACCGGCCACGCCGAGGCTCGCGATGATGGGCCCGTGCCATAGAGAGAGCGCAAGCGCCCCAAAGGCGATCATGGCCAGCAGAACAAAGGCGACCATCGGAGGCAGCAGGTCATAAAGGGCATAGGCGCCATAGCAGGAGGTAAAGAGGGCCAGCACCCCGGCCCCGGTCAGGGTCGGCGGCAGCGCATCTTGCTGCAATACGGCGGCAAGCCGGCCAAGCGCGTGATGCCGGGCAAACTCACCGACCGCCAACAAGGCAAAGCCGAGCAAGGCCCCGAGGACGACCCGCGCCAGAGGACCGAGCAGACCCTCCTCAATGGAATACTCAATCAGGAAGACAACTCCGAAAGCGAGCACAACGCCGCCCGCCAAAATAAGCCAATTGGCGGCCTTCAGCGATTCAATCCAGCTTGCCATGCCGCCCTTGGGTCTTGGCTGGGCGACATGAGGCGGCAATGTCTCTACGGCTTCAGGCGGGCGAGAGGGCGGAGGCGTTGGGGCTGTGGCCTGAGGTTTTGAGGGAACAGATACCTTCGGGGTATCGGGCACGGGTTCGTTGGCTTGCTTTGAGGTGGATATAAGCGCCCTGAGGCTGGCCACATCTCGCTTAAGATCGCGCACCTGGGTAAAAAGGACAATGACCGCGACAGGCGTGCCGAGGATGACAAGAGCTAACAGTAAGGCGAGCATTGGCCACATGATCTTTTACCTTTTCCCGGCCGCCAGGAGTTGAGCCGGTGTTTGGTGCTTCTCAAGGCCTGTGGACCCGATAAAGCGCGGCGGTTCAGAGGATGATGTCTGTTCTAAGTGATTTGGTCAAATTTCAAGGCTTGGCAAGTTGCCCGCGCCTTGGCAAGTTGGGGGCGACCCACATTCCGCGAAAAGAAACTCATGGCGACCACATTTAAACGTACCATCTGGCTTGATGAAAAAGATCCAACCATTGTCCACATTATTGACCAGCGCAAACTGCCGCATTCCTATGAAACCATGGCGCTGAAGACGGCGGATGATGCCATTAACGCCATCGCCGATATGGCCGTGCGCGGCGCGCCGCTCATCGGCGCGACCGGCGCCTACGGAGTCTATCTGGGCCTTTTGGAAGAAAAAGAAGAATTTAGGTCACTGGCTGAGCGCATGAAGAGGGCGCGTCCCACAGCCGTTAACCTGGCCTGGGCGGTAGATCGCATCGCCGAGGCGATTGGTGACGCAGGGTCCGCCGGGGCTGCCCAGCGTGCCCTTGGGGAAGCTGAGGCCATCGTCGAAGAGGATGTGGAAATCTGCCGCCAGATCGGGGTTCATGGTCTCAGGCTGATTGAAGAGATCGCGGCGCGCAAGCAAGGCCCCGTCAATGTCCTCACCCATTGCAATGCGGGCTCGCTGGCGACCATTGAGTGGGGCACAGCCACATCACCGATTTATCATGCCCACGAAAAAGGCATCCCGATCCATGTCTGGGTCGACGAAACCCGTCCGCGCAATCAGGGTGCGTCGCTCACCGCCTATGAGCTGGGGGCCCACGGCGTGCCGCATACAGTGATCGTCGACAATGCTGGCGGTCACTTGATGCAGCATGGCGAGGTTGATCTGGTTTTGGTCGGCACCGACCGGACAACGCGCACTGGCGATGTTTGCAACAAGATTGGCACCTATCTAAAGGCCCTGGCCGCCAGCGATTGCGGTGTGCCGTTCTATGTTGGGGCGCCGTCGCCCTCCATCGACTGGTCCGTGCGCGATGGCTTGAGAGAAATCCCGATTGAAGAGCGCTCCGGTGAAGAGGTTAGTTACCTGGAAGGTCAGGGCGCTTCTGCAGTGACGCGCGTGCGTTTAACACCTGAGGCAAGTCCTTGCGTTAACCCCGCCTTTGACGTGACGCCCGCCCGGCTTGTAACAGGTCTCATCACCGAGCGCGGTATTTGCCCTGCCACCGAAGAGGGGCTTTTGTCCCTTTTCCCCGAAAATGCATAAAGTGAGCGGCGATGGCTGAACAAGAAGGTGTCATCAAATTCCATCTGGACCATCAGGACGAACAATTGCCTGAAGGGTTTGACGTGGAACCGATTGTCTTGTGGCGCAGGAAACTCATGGAGTGCGGCCTGGTGGGCCAGGACCCGTCTCGCTACGATGGGTATGGATTTGGCAATCTTTCCATGCGCGTTGAGGAGGGGTTTTTGATCACCGGCAGTCAGACGGGCGAGGTTCTGGACTTTCTCCGCGAACATTTCGCCTGGGTGCACGCGGCAAGTCCGGATGAAAATCGCCTCGCGTCCATCGGTCAAACATCGCCCAGTTCTGAAAGTCTCACCCATGCGGCGGTCTATGAGGCCTTGCCGGAGGCCAATTTTGTCTTTCACGCTCATAGCCCCGACATATGGCGCAAATCAAGCGAGCTCCGCTTGCCGCAAACAAAGCCCGTTCCTTACGGCACCCCGGAAATGGCGCGTGAGGTGGTGCGTCTGTTGATGCTGGAAGAGACACGGGACCAGAAAATTTTCACCATGGCCGGTCATGAAGATGGTGTCATGTCATTTGGGAAGACGGCCATCGAGGCGGGAGAGGTCCTGCTCAGCGCCCTTTGGCGTGCTCAGCAATAAAACAAAACGGGCATCTCTCTTGTCAGGGAAATGCCCGTTTTAGAAGTTGCTGTAACTATTTTCGGAAGAATGCTTTCTTGCTCCCTCAAGGTGATGGGTAGAAGGCTCAAAAGAGAAAGAGGACACTCTTCCAAAATTATAGATGCCTCAGCTACGCAAGTTAGATGCCAAATTAAGGATGAGGTGCTTGTGTCACCCTGGCACAAAAGCGCCCGGAAATCGCTGGAAACCTGGCCTCAAACCGCTAAGATGAACCGACCTGGCTCACCTCGACGTGGGCCTGAATTAACGATAAACAGGGAATATCCATGAGCGATCTTGATGTCTTCCGCGAGGAAGTACGGGCCTGGTTGGTGGAAAACTGTCCACCCTCCATGCGAACTCCGATGGGCAACGACGAAGATGTTGTCTGGGGTGGCCGCAAAGCCAATTACAAAAATCCGGAAGCCAAGCTGTGGCTCGACCGTATGGGCGCCAAGGGTTGGACCGCGCCCACCTGGCCAAAAGAATACGGCGGCGGGGGTCTTTCAAAGGAAGAGGCCTCGGTCCTCGGCCAGGAACTTGGCCGCATCAATGCGCGTCCGGCGCTTGCCAGCTTCGGCCTGTGGATGCTGGGTCCAGTTCTGCTCGAATATGCGACCGATGAGCAATTGAAAGAGCATTTGCCTCCCATCGTACGCGGTGAAATCCGTTGGTGTCAGGGCTATTCCGAACCCGGCGCCGGATCAGACCTTGCGGGCCTTCAAACCCGCGCGGTTCTCGAAGGCGATGAATATGTCATCAACGGCCAAAAGGTCTGGACGTCATACGCCGATAAGGCGGATGCCATCTTTTGTCTGGTGCGCACCGACACCAGCACAAAACACGAAGGCATTTCCTTCCTGCTGATCGATATGGATCAGGCGGGGGTAACCACCAAGCCGATCAAGCTGATTTCCGGTAATTCCCCCTTCTGCGAAACCTTCCTGGATGATGCCCGCACACCCGCACGCAATCTGATTGGCCGTTTAAACGGCGGGTGGGAGATCGCCAAGAAACTTCTGCAGCACGAGCGCACCAATATTTCCGCCGGTGGATTTGGCGCCGGAGGACGTTCCGCCGCTCTGGAGGAAGTCGCCAAGGAATATTTGGGCGCCGAGGGCGGCAAAATTGCCGATGCGGTCAAGCGCGACGAGGTTGTTCGCCACAAAATGTTGGAGCGCGCTTTCGCTCAGACCCTCAAGCGTATGTCAGCAGAATCCAAGGCCGGCGAGGTCAGCCCGGCCTCGTCCATTATCAAATATGTCGCCGCCGAAATGAACAAGGATCGGATGGAACTTTTGGTGGAAATCATGGGGCTTCAGGCTTTGGGCTGGTCCGGTGATTATTTCTCCGCTGAAGGTCTCGCGACAACAAGAGGTATGTTGCGCTCCAAGGCCAACTCGATCGAAGGCGGCACCACCGAGGTCAATCTCAACGTGATTGCCAAGCGCGTACTGGGTCTGCGTGATCATCAATAGAAATTCAAAAACAAGAATGACAACAATTAGAGGAAACGGGTCCCATGGGACTGGTATTGGACGAAGAACAAACAATCTTGAAAGATTCCGCAAAGGCCTTCTTCGCGGAACAGGCGCCTGTCACGGCTTTTCGTAAATTGCGAGACAGCAATGATGAAACGGGGTTCTCCCGAGATCTGTGGAGCGCTATGGCTGAAATGGGCTGGGCGGGCATCATCATACCGGAGGAATTCGGCGGCCTCGACTTCGGTTTTCAGGGGCTGACATTGGTGCTGGAGGAGCAAGGCCGAAACCTGACCGCCTCTCCACTTGTGTCAACTGTGCTGCTGGGCGCGGGGGCGCTTCTGGAAGCGGGAACGGAGGCGCAGAAGAATGCGCTGCTACCAATGATCGCCGCAGGCGAGTTGCTGATGACCGTGGCCATTGACGAAGACCATCATTTCGATCCGGCAAATACAGCTTTGGCGGCAAAAGCGGATGGGGACGGCTATGTCCTCACAGGCGAAAAGACCTTTGTGCTGGATGGACATGTCGCTGACAAAATCATTGTGTTGGCGCGCACCTCTGGCGAAAAGGGTGACCGCAAAGGGCTGACACTCTTCTTGATCGATGGGACGGCGGGTGGCGTCACCCGCGAGCGTCTCGACATGCTGGACAGCCGCAACGCCGCGCGGATCAAGCTCGATCAGGTCAAAGTCTCCAGCGAAGCTGTGATGGGCCCAATCGATGGCGGCTATGACGCTCTGAGCAAGGTGCTGGACAGGGCCATGATCGGCCTTTCAGCCGAAATGCTGGGCGGCGCTGCCGCAGTTTTTGAAATGACCTTGGAGTATTTGAAAGAGCGTCGCCAGTTCGGCCAACTCATCGGCTCCTTCCAGTCTCTGCAACATCGCGCAGCGGATATGTTCACCCAGCTGGAACTGTCCAAATCAGTTGTCATGACGGCAGCCACGGCAATGGATGAGGGGTCAAATGAGATTGCCTCCCTGGCGAGTCTCGCCAAGGCCTTTGTCAGCGAGACCAGCAATCAGGTGACCCGCGAGGGTATCCAGATGCATGGCGGGATTGGCATGACCGACGAGCACGATGTGGGTCTTTATCTAAAGCGCTCCCGGGTTGCCGAACATACCTTTGGTTCCGCAGGCTATCACCGGGATCGCTATGCCCGGCTTAACGACTACTGAGGTAGATAGGAACAACCTGGCACCGGCCGCGCCTTAGAATTTGCGCACGCCGGTGTTCAGGATCGTATTGTGATAGTCGATCAAGGTGTCAACACATTGGTCTGCCGTATAGATTTGATCGACCGCTGCATCGTAAGAGGTTTGATAGGCTTCTTCCAGGTAGGCAATTTGCCCATTATCCCCGCCAATTTGACTTAAGTAGTCAATCGCTTCCGCGTATTTCTCTGCCGTATCAAGTTCCAAAAGTTCCGCCCAGCGTTGAGGGTTAATCTCCTGGGTGAGCCTTTTGCGTGCTTCCGCATCATCTTCCAGCATGGGCATGCACACATCGTGAACAGCGTAGGCTGTGCCCATGTTCGTCATGATGTCGTAGTATTTATAGAAGGTATCTTCATCCCACTCTTCGGGCTTTGGATCGCAGCCCATCAACATGCCGGTGAGCAAAACAAACGCCAATGTAGATCTGATATATCGCGCCACGATCAAACTCCGCAAAAGGGCTCAAAGAGATGGTGCCGCAAGTTTGACCTGTCACAGGCTTTCGCGCAAGTGTTGCATGGCTGCAAGTGGTCGGGCAGAAAAAAGGCCCCTTAAAAAGGAGCCATTTCTCGACGGATTTTGTTCAAAAAATCTTACCCCGTGGCGCGGCGGCGATCGCGGCGGCTTTGCGAGGGTTGATAGGCCATGCGCACATGAGCCTCGCAATAGGGTGAGCCCCCATCGGTTTTATTGCCGCAGAAGTGGAACTCTGTTGAGCCAGGATCGCCGATTGGCCAGCGGCACATGGTCGACGACAAAGTCATGACCGTTGCAAAATCACCGTTTTCCAGTGTGGCTTCAACAACAGCTTCTGGTTCGGCCACCACAGGTTTTGGCATCGGTTTGGGGATTGTTGCCCGGCGCGGCCGATCAGCGCGATTGGTCGTGGCGCGGCCAGAAAGGCCCAGCCGGTGCACCTTGCCGATGACCGCGTTACGAGTGACATCTCCCATGGTCCGGGCGATCTGACTGGCGCTGAGGCCCTCTGCCCAGAGTTTCTTGAGTTGTTCGACCCGTTCTTCTGTCCAAGCCATGTAGGTGTCTCCGTAAAATCTCTAATTTGGGGGTTGATCATCTAGATGCGGGTCACGCGATGCTCTCCCGTGCATCTGCACCCTTGATCAAGTTATCCACAAGATGTCGTGGTTATCACAGGACTTTATACAAGATCTGCGAAAATCAAAAGGCAAAAATGCAGTTTTCTGCGACTTTTGCCACCTTGCGGGACTTATGCACATGGGCTATTGGGAGGGGGAGTGAGGCATTCTGCGGCTCGCAGAAGTCTATCCACAGCGAGAAAAAAATCTGAAAAATTTGTGGGAAACAGCATGACCAATCAAAGCCAAGTTGAAAATATCAGACCGGCGCCGGGTGTTCGCCATTTTGGGCGGGTCAATTGGCTCGGCATGTGGACCCTTTATATGAAAGAGGTGCAGCGGTTTCTAAAAATCTTCGGTCAGACCGTTGCTGCCCCGGCCGCGAACTCGCTTCTTTTTTTGATCGTCTTCACCATGGCCATTGCCAAGTATCGGCCTGCCATTGGCGGCGTTACCTTTGCGCAGTTCATGGCGCCGGGTCTCATCATGATGACCATATTGCAGAATGCTTTCGCCAACTCGTCCTCCTCACTTCTGGGCTCCAAGGTGCAAGGCAACATTGTTGACTTTCTGATGCCGCCCTTGTCGCCCGGCGAAATGGGAACGGCCTTCGCGCTGGGTGGTATGACCCGTGGGATCATTGTTGCCTTTGCGACCGCCCTTGTGGTCTCGCCGATTGTGCTGCTTCCGGTCTCTCACATTTGGGCAATTCTGTTCTACGGCATTGGTGCGGCGCTCATGTTGTCGCTCATTGGCGTGGCAGCCGGTGTCTGGGCCGAAAAATGGGACCACATGTCAACGGTGGTCAATTTCATCATCACCCCCTTGTCATTTTTGTCCGGGACCTTTTATTCCGTGAGCCGGTTGCCGGAGCCTTGGTATCAGATCAGCCATTTCAATCCGTTTTTCTATATGATTGACGGGTTTCGTTATGGCTTTACTGGCGAGGCGGAAAGCAATCTCATGACAGGCGCCTTGTTGATCATATTGGTCAACGCGGCGCTTTGGGTCAGTGTCCATTTGATGTTGAAGAGCGGCTACAAGCTGAAAGCCTGACCCTATAAGGGAAAGAGTTTGACAGAGCATGGCCGAGGCCTAATATGCCGCCTTTCAAAGGGTGGCCTTTCCACCCCAAAACAAACCACCCTCAAGGAAAAATGGAGTTACCCCTGTGATCTCGGCTGTTCTGCCCACCTATGCACCTGCGGATTTAGGTATCGAAAAAGGCGAAGGCGTCTATTTGATTGGTAACAATGGCGAGCGATATCTCGATTTTGCCGCCGGGATTGCAGTCAACTCCCTGGGCCATGCCCACCCCCATCTGGTGGCGGCCCTGGTCGAACAGGCAGGCAAGCTCTGGCATACTTCCAACATGCTGAAGATCCCCGGCCAGCAACGTTTGGCCGAGCGTCTGGTTGAGGCGACCTTTGCTGATACGGTTTTCTTCACCAACTCCGGTGTCGAGGCTCTGGAATGCTCCATCAAGATGGCGCGCAAGTACCACGCGGCCAACGGCCACCCGGAGCGTTTCCACCTGATTACTTTTGAAGGCGCCTTCCACGGCCGCTCTCTGGCGACCATCGCCGCCGGCGGGCAGGAAAAATATCTCGAAGGCTTTGGCCCCAAGGTGCAAGGCTTTGATCAGGTTCCTTTCGGAGACCTTGACGCGGTCAGGAAAGCCATCACCGACGAGACGGCGGGCATTCTCATTGAGCCGATCCAGGGCGAGGGCGGTATACGGCCCGTCCCAACCGAAATGATGCGCCAGCTACGTGCCATATGCGACGAGCACGGCATCCTCTTGCTGCTCGACGAAGTGCAATGCGGCGCCGGACGGACGGGTAAGTTCTTTGCACATGAATGGGCAGGCATCGAGCCGGACATCATGGCCATTGCCAAGGGCATCGGCGGCGGTTTTCCCGTTGGCGCCTGCCTGGCGACAGAAGAAGCGGCCAAAGGCATGGTCAAAGGCACCCATGGATCTACTTTTGGCGGCAACCCGCTCGCTATGGCGGTCGGCAATGCCGTCCTCGATGTCATGCTCGAGCCGGAGTTTCTGGAGCGCGTCAACGACGTGTCCAAAACCTTGATGCAGCAGCTCTCTATGCTCGCCGACACCTATCCGGATGTCATTGAAGAGATCCGGGGGCAAGGTTTGATGATTGGCATCAAGCTCAAGGTACCGAACCTCGACATGTTGCAAGCGCTGCGCGACCGGCACCTGTTTACGGTCGCCGGTGGTGACAATGTCATCCGGCTGCTACCACCGCTCGTTATTGAAGAAAAGCACATTAAAGAGGCAGTGGAGAAGTTAGGCGACGCCTGTAAGTCTTTTTCTGAAAAAGAGTCATGAGCACGCTGAAGCATTTTCTCGACTTGTCGGATTTTTCTTCTGAGGCCTTGCGGGAGATTGTCGACATGGCCCGCGAGATGAAAGAGGCCCGCAAAGGTCAGCCCAAGGCTGCACCCGATGCGGATGCCCCTTTGGCGGGCCGGATCCTGGCCATGATCTTTGAAAAACCCTCGACCCGCACCCGCGTCTCGTTCGACGTCGGCATGCGCCAACTGGGGGGTCAGACACTTTTGTTGAACGGTGACGACCTGCAGCTGGGTCGAGGCGAGTCCATCACGGATACGGCCAAGGTTTTGTCACGCTATGTGGATGCCATCATGATCCGCACGGACAAGCATCAAAAGCTGCTGGAACTTGCCGCAAACGCTTCCGTGCCCGTGATCAATGGCCTCACCGACGACAGCCATCCCTGTCAGTTGCTCGCCGATATCCTGACCATAGAGGAACATCGCGGTCCCATCAAAGACCAACTGATCACCTTTGCTGGCGATGCGAGCAACAATGTCGCAGCTTCTTTTGTGCATGCGGCTGCAAAGTTTGATTTCCGTCTTAACTTCGCCTGCCCTCCGGAGCTCGCGCCATCACAAGACATCATGGCTTGGGGTGAGGCCAATGGCGCCCGCGTCTCGATTCACGACGATGCGGCCCATGCCGTCAAGGGCGCTGACTGCCTGGTCGCCGACACATGGGTCTCCATGGGCGATACCGATGCGGAGAACCGGCACAATTTGTTAAAGCCTTACCAGGTGGATGAAACACTGATGAGCAGAGCCAAGGCAGATGCGAATTTCTTGCATTGCCTGCCCGCCCACCGGGGCGAAGAGGTGACCGCCGAAGTCATTGATGGCGCGCGCTCTGTGGTGTTTGACGAAGCGGAAAACCGCCTGCATGCACAAAAAGCGGTTCTGAAGTGGTGCCTGTCGTAATGGTGACGCAAGGGTTTCCTGACAATATTTGCCTGCCTTTCCAGATCGAGAACGCAGATGTGCGGGGTCAGATCGTGCGCTTGGGCGACACCGTCGACGAGGTTTTGACCAAGCACGACTACCCATTGCCGGTCTCGCAATTTGTTGGCGAGCTTTTGACATTTGTTGTCATGTTTGGCACGTCCCTCAAGTTTGAAGGCAAGCTTTCCCTTCAAGTTTCAGGGGATGGTCCTGTCTCGATGATCGTGGCGGATTTCTTCACGCCCGACAAACTGCGCGCATATGCCCAATACGATAAGGCAAAGGTGGCCACACTTGAAGCCGAAGGAGGCGATCTCACGTTCACCGATTGGGTGGGCAAAGGGTCCTTGGCTCTGATTATTGATCAAGGTCCCGAAACGGATCGTTACCAGGGTTTTGTGCCCCTGGAAGGCAATAATCTGGGTGATTGCCTGCAGACTTATTTTCAGCAATCTGAGCAATTGGCGACCTCTGTCTGTGCTGCTGTGGCGCAGGTAATTGTTCCGCAGGATGAAGGCGCAAAGGAAAGCTGGCGCGCCGGCGCGATCATGTTGCAGCACCTGCCGCAGCCCAATCGCCAGAAAGTCGCTGGCGAGGAGGACCCAAAAGAAATCTGGAACCGGGTCAATATCCTTTTAAGCACAACTGAACCCCATGAGCTTCTGGACCCTATGTTGTCACCAGAACAGCTGTTGTTCCGTCTGTTTCACGAGGATGGTGTGCGTGTCTTCGACGCTCGTCATTTCCAGGCCGGTTGTTCCTGCGATGCCGGCCGCGTGCTTTCGGTTCTCAGACGCTTCGACGAGGAAGACCAGCGCGATATGTTGCAGGATGGCAAGATCAACGTGCGCTGCGAGTTCTGCAATGCGGCCTATGACTTCACGTTAGAGGATATTGCGGCGGCGGAAAAATCATAAGTATTCTGCCCCCATAATTATTTCAGAACCTCAATCAGCTTGCCGACAAAGCGCTCGCAAGCCGCAATTTGCGAGAGCTCGACAAATTCGTCTGGCTTATGGGCCTGGGCGATGTCGCCGGGCCCGCAGATCACTGTCGACATCTCGGCTTGCTGAAACAACCCGGCCTCAGTGCCATAAGAAACCGCAAAGGTTTCGTTTTGCTCGGCAAGGGCGAGGGCAAGCGTTTCAGCCTCAGAGCCTTCCTCAACCTGAAGTCCTGGCGCCAGGGCCCTTTGGCGCGTCACAATTCCGCAGCCCGGAGAGGTTTGCTTCATCTCGGCGTCGAGCTCGGCTGAGAAAGCCAGGAAGCGGTGATAGATTTCATCCACATCCTGAGAGGGCAGAGAGCGATACTCCCAGCCAAAGGAGCAGTGGTGTGGGATGATGTTGATCGCTGTGCCGCCGTGGATCGTGCCAATTTGCACGGTGGTATGGGGTGGTTCAAAGCGTCCACTCGGGTCACCGCGCGCCTTCATCTCTTCGAAAACATCAGTGAGGAAGGTTATGAGCTTTGTCGCAACCACAATGGCATTGACGCCGAGTTGCTGTTGGCTTGAATGCGCTTCCAGACCAGTTACTTCGGTCATGAAGGAACGAATGCCCTTATGCGCATTGATGACCCGCATAGATGTCGGCTCGCCAACAATAACCGCGCGCGGGCGCGGCAAATGCGCGCTCATATGCTTGATCATGGATCCAACGCCGATGCAGCCCACTTCTTCGTCATAGGAAAGGGCCAGATGGATCGGGCGCTTCAGGTCAGCTTTCACCATTTCCGGCACATAAGCGAGGGCAATGGCGACAAAACTCTTCATGTCCGCTGTGCCGCGCCCAAAGAGCTTGCCCTCCCGTTCATCGACGATAAAGGGATCGCTCGACCAGTCCTGATCATCCACCGGTACCACGTCCGTGTGACCTGAGAGGACGACACCGCCTTCAACCTCAGGTCCGATGGTGGCAAAGAGGTTCGCCTTGGTCTGATCATCATTGTAAATGCGCTTGGCGGCAATGCCATGCCCCGCCAGATAATCTTCCACGAAGTCGATCAACGCCAGATTGGAGAGGCGGCTCGTCGTGTCGAACGAGATCAGCTTCTCAATCATGTTGCGGGAATGAAGTGTCATGGGGGGGCTGGAAGGTCAGTCGCTGACAACGCTTGCCGGATTGCCAATGATGGTGAGAAACTCTCGCCGGGTCATCGGATCAGAGCGGAACGCTCCCAGCATCTTGCTGGTCACCATGGACACACCTGTTTTGTGGACCCCACGTGTGGTCATGCACTGGTGCGTGGCTTCAATCACCACCGCCACGCCGCGCGGCTGCAACACATCTTGAATGCACTGGGCGATCTGCGCCGTCATTTTCTCCTGCACCTGGAAACGGCGGGCATAGGTTTCTACCACCCGCGCCAGCTTGGAAATACCGACCACGCGGCTGTCGGGAAGATAAGCCACATGGGCCTTGCCGATGATCGGCGCCATGTGATGCTCGCAGTAGGACTCAACGCGGATATTCTTCAAAAGAACAATCTCGTCATAGCCCTCGACCTCTTCAAAGGTGCGCTGGAGATATTCAACCGGGTCATCATCATAACCCGCGAACCATTCTTCATAGGCCCGCGCCACCCGTGCAGGCGTGTCATGCAGGCCCTCGCGTGTGGGATCATCCCCGGCCCAGCGCAAAAGGGTGCGGACCGCTTCCTCCGCCTCGTCCCGGCTGGGGCGGGCTGAAAGGTCACTCTCCGCGACGGGAGCATTTTTAGCTGTTGGCACTGTTCGAACTCCTTTTGAAGGATGTTTTTAAAGAGGAACGGGCAAAGAGTTGCCCTTCCTTCTACGTGCAAAAATCGACCTTAGACCAATTCTTCCGGCCCTGAAAGCATAGCCCGCCGGAAAGGTAGGGGGTCACATATGCGCTCAATCGCCGGATAGGGGGGTAAATCAGTGAATTCGCCCCTGCTCATAAGGGCTATCAAGGGAAAAGGCGGGAATGATCACATCAAATTTCTCACCCTTGTCGGTCTCCATGGTGTAGCTGCCAGCCATAATGCCGGACGGCGTCGCAAGCGGCGCGCCGCTGGTATATTCAAAGGCATCGCCGGGCTTGAGCTTGGGTTCTTCACCAACAACGCCAACCCCGTGCACCTCTTCCGCCTGGCCGTGCGCATCGGTGATCCGCCAGTGCCGGGCGCGCAATTGAACCACTTCCTCGCCCTGATTTTCGATACGGATGTGGTAGGAGAAAAAGAAGTAGTTCTCCTCCGGCGCGCTTTCCTCGTCCATATAGGCCGGGTCCACATGAACCGTAATGTTGCGTGTTGTCGATTGATAGCTCATGTAGCAACCATCTCACCATTAAACCAAGCAGCGGTCTTAAGCCTTTGCTCTCACGGCGTCAAGCAAGCCTGCCCTCAGGCCTTTGCAAGCGCCTCATCAAGATCTCGGCAAAGATCATCGGCGTCCTCCAGCCCTACGGAAAGACGCAGGTTCGCCGGCGTAATGCCAAGCTCCTGGCGCGCTTCCTCCGTCAGGCGGAAGTGGGTCGTGGTGCTCGGGTGCGTAATCAGGCTCTTGGCGTCTCCCAGATTGTTGGATATCCGGATGATCTGAAGTGCATTGGCCACACGGAAGGCGCTCGCCTTGTCGCCATCGATTTGGAACGACACCATATTGCCGCCGCGCGTCATCTGCCGCCGCGCCAGCTCAAGCTGGGGGTGGCTCTCGTGATGCGGATAAAGAACCTTGGCGATCTTCGGGTGCGCGCCGAGGAATGCCGCCACCTTTTCCGCGTTATCCGTGTGGCGCGTGACACGCAATTCCAGCGTTTCCAAAGACTTCAGCATGACCCAGGCATTGAACGGGCTCATGGTCGGCCCGGTGTTGCGCACGAAAGGCTGCAGCGTGTCTTTGATGTATTTGGCATCACTTGAAAGCACGATGCCGCCAAGGCATCGTCCCTGCCCATCAATATGTTTGGTGCCGGAATAAACAACGATGTCGACACCCAGCTCCAAGGGTCTTTGCAGGATCGGTGTCGCAAAAACATTATCGACGATGGTTTTAACGCCCGCTTTTTGGGCAATGGCGACGACCCCTGCGATGTCCACGAGGGTAAGGTTGGGGTTCGACGGGGTTTCAAAAAAGAAGACTTTGGTATTAGGCCGCACCGCCGCTTCCCACTGATTGAGATCGGCGCCATCGACCAGGGTATGATCAATGCCAAACCGGCTGCACAGGGTCTGGATGATAAAGAGATTGGAGCCGAACAGCGCCTTGGAGGCAACGATATGGTCTCCGGCACTGAGGAGAGACAAAAGCGCCGCATGGACCGCCGCCATGCCCGAAGAAGTGGCGCGCGAATCCACCGCGCCTTCGAGCAGGTTCATGCGCTGCTGAAACATTTCAACGGTTGGGTTTTCATAGCGGCTATAGGTAAAGCCCTTGTCTTCTTCCTTAAATCGCGCTTCGGCCTGCTCTGCATTGTCATAGACATAGCCGGAGGTCAGATAGAGCCCTTCACTGGTCTCGCCGAAGGGGCTGCGCAAAATGCCGCCTTGCACCATCCGGGTTTGCAGCGCCCATTGATTTTCTTGCTCTTTTTTGGCGTCGCTAAATTTGTCACTCATGTCCTGTCTCCAACAAAAAACCCCGCTCCAATCCGGGCGGGGTTTGTCACATCGCCCGACCTTTTAGCGCTTGTGGGGAAACGCCAGAAGAGCGCCCCCGTGGCCGCAAGCCGGTCGGCTCAAATCACCACATGAGTTTCCTTAAAAGCTGCAGGGCCCCGGGTCAAGGCCGCTGTGGGCCGAGGGCGGCAAATTCGCTGCCTTTCGCCTTGGGGGTATGTGGGCGCGGTGACGCCCGCGTTAACCAAAGCTTTGCCCGGAAAACTGCGCTTTTTACCTCAAACCAGCCTGTGGATAACTCTGTGGAGTGATTGCCCCTTGGCTTTCCGTAACATATTGAAATATAACGACAATTCAACGAGAGATTCGCACTCCTTTCACGTGAGGAAATTGCCGCCCATGGCTGCTCCCAATGGCATTTTGCCCGCTCAGGCGCTTGAACAGCTGATTGCGCAAAAGGCGCTCCTTGGTGAGCCGCCGATTGAGGCCGCGCAAATTCAGCCCGCCAGCCTGGATCTGCGCTTGGGGCTAAAAGCCTGGCGCATCCGCGCGAGTTTTTTGCCCGGTGCCGGCGCAAGGGTGGAGGACAAACTCGACGAAGTGTTCATGCATGAGATCGATCTGGAGCCCGGCGCCGTGCTGGAGACCGGCTGTGTTTATCTCGTGCCGCTCATGGAAAGCCTGGCCTTGCCGGCAGAGTTTGCCGCTTCTGCCAACCCGAAAAGTTCCACCGGCCGCATTGATGTCTTTACCCGCCTCATCACCGATGGCGCGACGGAGTTTGACCGGGTGGAAGCCGGTTACAAAGGCCCGCTCTATGCAGAAATCAGTCCACGGACGTTTTCAGTGCTGGTGAGACCGGGCTCGCGGCTCAACCAGCTGCGCCTGCGCACCGGCGATGCCTTAATGGGCGATGAGGCGCTGGTGGCGCTTAATGACAAAGAGACTCTGGTCAAGGGCCTGGCTAACATCGACAACGGCATTGCCTGCACGGTGGACCTTAAGGGCGATCCGGAAAGCCGCCTTGTGGGCTACCGCGCCAAGCATCATGCAGGGCTCATTGATGTGGACAAGCCGGGCGCCTGTCTCGTGTCGGATTTTTGGGAGCCCATCTATGCGGACCGCCGCGGCCATCTCATTTTGGATCCCGATGAGTTTTATATTCTCGTTTCCAAGGAAGCGATCCACATCCCGCCCGACTATGCCGCCGAGATGATGCCCTATAACCCCTTGGTGGGGGAGTTCCGGGTGCATTACGCCGGCTTCTTCGATCCGGGCTTTGGCCATGATGCCGCCGGCGGCCATGGCTCACGCGCGGTGCTTGAGGTGCGCAGCCACGATGTGCCCTTCATCCTGGAGGATGGCCAGATTGTCGGCCGCTTTGTCTTTGAACCGATGCAGGCGCGCCCCGCGAGCCTTTACGGCGAAGGCATAGG
>SBGZ01000017.1 GCA_006226415.1 Alphaproteobacteria bacterium | reverse complement strand
GCAGCCCCCAACAAGAAAACCTGACAGCGCCGCGTCCAGATGCTAAGGAAACCCCGCGTCGCCGATCTCGCCGCCGCTGACAACAACAAAAAGAACAAGACCCTCACACGCGCCCCGTGTGACACGCGTGCTCTCATGACCATTGTCATCATCGATTACGGCTCCGGAAATTTGCGCTCAGCCGCCAAGGCCTTTGAGCGGGCGGCGCTAAACGCCGGGCTTTCGGAAAATGTCGTTGTGAGCGACGATCCCCATGCCCTGGGGGCAGCCACCCGCATTGTCTTGCCGGGTGTCGGCGCCTATCAGGATTGCATGAACGGCCTCACCGCCATCGAAGGTATGCGCGAGGCCTTGGAAGAAGAGGTGCTGCAAAAGGCCAAGCCCTTCCTGGGCATTTGTGTCGGCATGCAGCTCATGGCCCGGGAGGGCATTGAATTTGGCCATCACCCGGGCCTTGGCTGGATCGATGGCCAGGTGGTGCCTTTAGCGCCTCGCGACAAAAGCCTCAAGATCCCGCATATGGGCTGGAACGAGCTGGTGATTTCCCAAGCCCATCCGGTGCTGCAAGATCTGGGCTCCCACCCTCATGTCTATTTTGTGCATTCCTATCACATGGAATGCGCCGATGAGGTGCATGTGCTGGCGACAACTGATTATGCTCAAGAGGTGACAGCCGTTGTCGGACGCGACAATCTCATCGGCACTCAGTTCCACCCGGAAAAGAGCCAGCGGGTCGGTTTAAAACTCATCGAGAATTTTCTGAGGTGGCAGCCATGATCCTCTTTCCCGCGATTGATTTAAAAGACGGCGCCTGCGTGCGGCTGGAAGAAGGCGATATGGACCGCGCCACCACATTTAATCTCGACCCGGCGGCGCAGGCCAAAAGCTTTGAAGAGACGGGCTTTGATTGGCTGCACCTCGTCGATCTCAATGGCGCCTTTGAAGGCGAAAGCGTCAATGGCGCGGCCGTGGAAGCAATCCTGGCCGCGATCTCTTTGCCGGTGCAGCTCGGCGGCGGCATCCGCGCCATGGCCCATGTGGAAAGCTGGCTGGAGAAAGGCGTCCGCCGCGTCATTCTCGGCACGGCGGCGGTGGAAGACCCGGCCTTTGTCAAAGATGCCGCCCGCGCCTTCCCGGGCCGCGTGGCCGTGGGGCTCGATGCAAGGGACGGTAAGGTCGCGGTCAACGGCTGGGCCGAGGTGAGCGAGCTGACCGCTGTGGAAGTGGCCAAGAGATTTGAAGAGGTGGGCATCGCCGCCATCATCTATACCGACATCGCCCGCGATGGGCTGCTGAAGGGTTTAAACTTTGAAGCAACCCGGGCCCTGGCTGAGGAAGTCTCCATTCCCGTCATTGCGTCCGGCGGCCTCGCCTCCATGGCCGATATCCAGGCTCTGGCGGCGCCGGAAAACGCCCGCCTTGCCGGAGCCATCTCCGGCCGCGCCCTTTACGATGGCCGCATCGACGCCAAAGAGGCCCTTGAGATATTGCGGGGGGCCGCTCATGCTTAAGGCGCGCATCATCCCTTGCCTGGACGTGAAGGATGGACGCGTCGTCAAGGGCATCAATTTTGTCGGTCTGCGCGATGCGGGCGACCCGGTCGAGCAGGCCCGGATCTACGACAAGGCCGGTGCGGACGAGCTCTGCTTTCTTGACATTACTGCGTCGAGTGACAATCGCGGCATCTTGCTGGATGTGGTGCGCGCCACTGCGGAAGAATGTTTCATGCCGCTTACCGTGGGCGGCGGCGTGCGCACCCTTGAGGACATTCGCGCCCTTTTGCTGGCCGGCGCCGACAAAGTGTCGATCAACACGGCGGCGGTAAAGGATCCCAATTTCGTGGCGGCGGCGGCGCGGAAGTTTGGCCGCCAATGCATTGTGGTGGCCATTGACGCCAAGCGGGTGGGTGAGGGCAAATGGGAAATTTTCACCCATGGCGGCCGCGAGCCGACGGGGCTCGATGCCATTGACTTTGCCCGGCAGGTCACCGAGCTTGGAGCCGGTGAAATTCTGCTGACCTCCATGGACCGGGACGGGTCGAAAGCCGGTTTTGACATTGCGCTCACCCGCGCGGTGGCAGATGCGGTCTCGGTGCCGGTGATTGCTTCCGGCGGAGTTGGCACCCTTGATCACCTGGTGGAAGGCATCCGCGATGGCCACGCCGATGCGGTGCTCGCCGCCTCGATATTCCACTTCGGCGAATTCGCCATCGAAGAAGCCAAGACCCACCTGGCCAATGCCAACATTGGGGTCAGGCTCTTTTGATGGTATCTGGAGAATAAGATCGCATGACCGACAGTTCAAACACCTCCCTCGGCGCCGCCCTCGACGCCCTCCTTGCCACCATTGAGGCCCGCGCGGCTGAAGGGAATGGGAGCGCCTCCTATACCGCCAAGCTGCTGGGCAAAGGCACGGCCAAATGTGCTGAAAAACTGGGGGAAGAGGCGGTTGAAACCATCATCGCTGCCGTTCAGGGCAACCCATCGGATCTCGCCCATGAGGCGGCGGACCTCCTCTATCACCTGGGCGTTCTGCTGAAATCTGCCGGGGTTGCACCGGAAGACGTGGCCCGGGTCCTTGAAAACCGTCGGGACCAGTCAGGTCTTGAGGAAAAGGCGAGCCGCCCGACGAAGTAATACCACCAAAAGAGCCTGACCCCAAACTTGGAATCAAAGCAGGCCGCGCGCTTCCGCTTCCGCCTTGAGGTTCTTTTCGGGCCGCGCGCCCATGTGGGAGATCACTTCCGCCGCCGCCAGACTGCCGAGCGCCGCGCAAGAGGCCAGATCCTTGCCCCGCGTAAAGCCCATCAGGAAACCGGCGGCATATTGGTCCCCGGCGCCGGTGGTATCGATCACTTGCGCGACCGGCTCGGCCGCCACGTGATACTGCTCCGCACCCGCCACCACGACTGACCCCTTCTCAGACCGGGTCACGGCTGCAATCTTGGCGTCCCGCGCCACAGACGTGAGGGCCGTGTCGAAGTCATCCGTCTGATAGAGCGCTTTCAGCTCCCCCTCATTGGCAAAGAGAATGTCGACCTCTGTCTCGATCAAGTGGCGAAACTCCGGCCGGTAGCGCTCGACGCAAAAGGCATCTGACAGGGAGAGGCTGACCTGCCGCCCCGCGTCATGGGCCGCTTGCGCCGCCTCGTAAAAAGCCTGCTGGGCATGCGGCGGATCGAAAAGATAGCCCTCCATATAGATCACCTGCGCCTTGGCAATCTCGCTGCCATCAATGTCCGCAGGCGACAATTCCACCGCGGCCCCGAGATAGGTGCTCATGGAGCGCTGCGCATCGGGCGTCACCAAAACGAGGCAGCGCCCGGTGGCCGGGCCCTGGGTCAGACGCTCCGTCTGAAATTGAACCCCGAGGGATTTCAAGTCGTGAGCAAAGACATCGCCGAGCTGATCGCCCGCGACCTTGCCGATAAAGCCGCCCTTGCCGCCCAGAAGCGCCAATCCGGCGATGGTATTGGCGGCAGACCCCCCGGAGATCTCGGTGGCCGGGCCCATGTGGTCGTAAAGCCCAAGCGCCCGCGCCTCGTCAATCAGCGTCATGGCGCCCTTGTCGATTTGCTCGCGGGTCAGAAAGTCATCCTCGCAGCGCGAGAGAACATCCACCAGCGCATTACCGATGCCGATCACGTCCAGGGTTGGAATACTCATGAATAGAAGGACCTTTTGTTCTGAGGATCGGAGCGCCGCGGCGATCCGGAGAAAAATATCTAGGAAATCTGCAAATCTTGGTATCAGGTGTCACGGGGCGAGGCAACCGCACCGAAATCCAGGTGGCCTGGCACTAACAAGATAGAAAGAATTATGCGGCAAACTCTCCCCCGAAGACTTTCGAAGAAGGGGCAGGAAATCTTAAACATGATCCAAATTGCGCAAGCGACACACCGGTTGAAGCGATGCACGGCCCGCGCGCTCGTCGGGGCACTTTTGCCCGTCCTGGCGGCCTGCAACACCACCGGCATGGTCTACACCGGCACCACCGCTGAAACCGCGGTGGAGACGGACCTGGGGCCTCAGCAATTTGCCAGCGTCGAGGTGCCGGCACGGCTGGCGATCATCGGCCGCGGCGGGTCCTATCTGACAGGGCTCTTGGGCGAGCCGAGCCTGAAGCGGACAGAAGCCGGCGCCGAGCTTTGGCAATATCAAAGCCCGTCCTGCGTGGCGCTTTTCTACCTCTACGAGGAAGAGGGCGCTCTGAAAGTCAGCTATTATGATGCGCGCCCGCGCACCGACCGCTACGGCGATATCTCAGAAGAGCTTTGCATGAAAGAGATCGTCGGCACATTTGGACAGACGCGCCGCTCGTGACAAGATCACGCGGTTGATTTCGCCTTAAACTGACAGACATCTGAAACCGGACAGGCCGGGCAATCCGGCCTGCGCGCCTTGCAGATGTAGCGCCCATGCAGGATCAGCCAGTGATGCGCATGCAGAAGGTATTTTACAGGAATGAGTTTCTCAAGCGCGGTTTCCACTGCCAGCGGCGTGCCGCCGGGCGCAAGGCCCGTGCGATTGGAGAGGCGAAAGAGATGGGTGTCAACCGCGATAGTGGGCTGGCCAAAACCGATGTTGAGCACCACATTGGCGGTCTTGCGGCCAACCCCCGGCAGCGCCTCCAGTTCTTCGCGGGTCTGAGGCACCTTGCCGCCATGCTCTTCCAGCAGCTTTTTTGAAAGAAGAATGACGTTTTTGGCTTTGTTGCGATAAAGCCCGATGGTGCGGATCGCCTCTCTTAAGCGATCCTCGCCAAGCTTGACCATGGCCTCGGGGGTCGACACCTTTTTAAATAAAGGCTCGGTGGCTTTGTTGACGCCAACATCCGTTGCCTGGGCCGACAGAACCACCGCAACCAAAAGCGTGTAAGCATTCACATAGTGAAGCTCGCCCTGGGGCTCCGGATTAAGCTCCTGCAGGCGATGGAAAAAAGTATCAATCTCCGCTGCGGTCATGCGGCGTTGATATTCCTTCTTAGGCTTGGAAGGGGATGTCTTTTTCTTAAGGGCTTTTTTCGGGCGCGAGCTCATGAACCGGACCTTAAGGAGGTTTGCCCGCCCAGGCAAAGTCAAATCGATCGGGTCAGTCGTGCACCACCGTGCCGGTTTCCCCGATCTTCGCTTCATAGGCCTTGACCATGGAGAGGTAAGGCGAAACGTGCTGAAAGCCTTCTTCGTTAATGTTGGCTTGCAGATTGAGATGCAGATGCAGGGTTGTCGGCGCTGTATAATAATTTGACAGATAACCGATCACCTGACCGGCTTCCACCTCTTCAAATTCGCTGACCGGAAGCGCCGTCATATTAACGTGCAGGAACTGATAGAGCCGTGGTCCGGCGCGCAGGTTGAAGGAGTAACTCCCCACATAAGAGATATAGCCGTCTTCCGGCGCCACGATTTCAATCTGTGTGTGCTGGGCCGAGGTTTGCCCGGCCATGGTGGTGCAATCCTCCAGCGTGCCCGCGCGAATATCGACGCCGCGGTGGACTTGAATCTCCGGGCAATTATAGGTCGCGCGATCTGACCAGCGCGTTTCGCAGAAATTATCCCGCCAGGGATAACTGAAATTGGAGGCCGTGCACTGGGTTCCGCCGCCGCCGCCCGCGCCGCCTGGGTTGAAATACTGCGAATTGAGATAGGCCTCGCGGTTGCTGATCGGGAAAACAATGCCCGGCGCATAAATTTCCGTGTCATGCACGCCGGTGCCGGTCCCGGCGATCAGGTCGCCGCCCTCATAATAGCTGAAACCAAGCGTTGGCTCTGGTTCCGGTTCCGGCTCCGGTTCTGGGTCCGGCTCGGGCTCTGGTGTGGGCTCCGGCTCCACAATGACCGGCGGCTCTTCGACCGGCGGCGCCATTTCATCGCCAGATTGTCCAAAGAACATCAGCAGGACAAAAATTACAAAAGCGATCAAAACCATTTCGATCTGTGTACGGAAGGTCATTGCATGTCTCCCGTCAGATGATAGGTGACAAAGGCTCTGGCATTTTCTTCTTCAACGCAGCTCGGCGCATCCATGGGTTTGTCGCCCCGGCAGATAAATTGCACCAGATAGCTCGCCCCATTACGGCGAAAGGTGATGGAACCACCCCTGAGTTCGCCAAGCGAGGAATAAGGCAGGGCCGATGCGGCGCGCCGTGCCGGGCGGCCGCGCGATTTAACAACCTCGAGCGTACCATCAATGACAATATCAATGGGTTCAGTGGTATTTTCTGGCCTGAAAATCGCGGTGTAATTTTCACCTTCGATCTTGATCCGAAAGCCTGAGGCTTCGATGGCATTGGCGTCCCGGGTCCATATATAGGGAATGAGAACCGGAACTTTCGTGCCGCCTTGGGTGCGGATCTCCTGCTGAACAATATCCGATAAAATGGGGTTGCCATTTGCATCAAAGCGAGCGGGCTGCTGGGTCGTAAGGCTGGTACTGGGCCCGATGCGCGGATCGACCTGAAGCTGTGCATAGGCCAAAGAGAGGGGCGTTACTAAAAGTATGCCCAACAAAACAATCCCGGAAAAAAGAACGCGTGGCCTCATTCCACCCTCCCCGGAACGCGGGTTAATTCCCCGCCAGCATATCCTTGACGAACCCTTCAGCCTTCTCGGCTGTCATGCAATTGCCGTGACCGGGCTCTTTCAGGCCCCGGCAATGAAACTGTATTTCATAGTTGGCGCCCGCAAAGCCAAAACGGACCGTGCCGCCGCGATTGTCGTCAAAGGCGTGCCAACCGTTATAATAATTGGGAGAGATTGCGCCGGCATATTGCGAGGCGGCTTGCCCCGTGATGACGATCTCAAGGCCCGCCTGATGCAAAATGCCGGTATAGCTCGATGGTGCAACGCGCAGGCCCAGCCGGTGATAGGCGGCGCTCTCGGCGCAATCGGTCATCTCATAGGGCATGAGGACGGGCACGTTGGAGCCGCCTTTTTCCATGATGAGATCATAGACGTAATCCGACTGGCGCGGACCAGCCATGCCCGGGTCGATCTTGGCATAGGCTTCCACATAGGTTTGCCGCAGGGCGCTGGGATCTGACATGGCGCGCGCGCTTGCCGCCTCCATCGTCAGCCCAAAGGCAGCCATACCGGCAAAAACAACAGTGCATCCCTGGCGCAGCCGCGCCCAGGTTATTGACTTCAACATGGAAATAACTCCCCAAAACACCCCGGGTCTTTGTGAGGCTTGCTAACGGGCGTCCCACCGCCCAGCAGGTCTCAAGACCACAGATCTACCAACGCCCTATCCTAAACAGAAGTTTAACTCCGCTCAAGCACGAGCCGCATTTAACCTTAACCCGGCGCCACCCTTTGAGGCCAACTTCGGGGCCAACTTCGGGGTCAGGCTCTTTTGGTGGTATTCAACTTCCGCGCCGCTCCCACCAAAACCATTTGAAATCCGGCGGAAAACCGGGCTAGGTGGGTGAAAGACCGCCAAGCCCGCGCGGGCACCCCCTTCAGGGGAGACCAGCAACCCTTTCAGACCGGCCCCGTTCCATGCTGACCACCTTTTTGATCACCGCCCTTGTCCTCGCGGCTCTCGCCATCACCCGATTTTACATGATGGGCGACACGGCGGCCCGCCATCAGGCGCGTGCCGACTACGATCAGATTCAGACGCAAACCCCTGAGGACCCCCTCGTCAGTGTGGACCGCGACACCTTCCTGGCCATTCATGAGAGGGTGCGTGTGCGCCGCTTCTGGCAGCATTTTGCGATTTTTGTCGCGCTGGGCTTGGGCCTCAACCTGATCCTGGCTTCGATCCTGCAGCTGGTCTGGCGCTATATCGATCCCGGATTTTATGTCTGGGGCTTTATTGCTTTCTTTACGACCATCGCTCTCGCGGTCGTGGCCTTTTTTGTCACCATGCGGCTTTACACACGCGGACGCCTCGACGCCATGCGCAAAGCCATCGAAGCACACAAGCAATCCGGCACTGCCCTTTAAGCGTGGCCGAAAAGCTGGACACATCCTGTCCTGGTGTGAGCGGTAAAACCACGCGCTGGCCGTGAGCCGTAAACGCGAGTGTCCTGGCGCGAGCGACTTAAAGCCCCAAAACATCTGCCATGGCATAAAAGCCCGGCTTTTTACCGTGCCCCCACAGGGCTGCGGTCAAGGCGCCGCGCACAAAGATGCGTCGGTCCTCCGCCACATGGGAAAAGGTAATGCGCTCTCTGTCGCCGGCAAAAATCACCGAGTGATCCCCGACAACTGAGCCGCCGCGCAAGCTCGCAAAGCCAATATCGCCCGCGCGCCTTTCGCCGGTCATGCCGTCACGGCCCCGCACCGCGGCTTCCTGCAACGAGGTCCCTCGACCCTTGGCCGCCGCCTCGCCCAGCAGAAGCGCGGTGCCGGAGGGCGCATCCACTTTGTGGCGGTGGTGCATTTCAGTGATCTCAATATCCCAGTCGGTGCTGAGCGTGGCGGCAACCTTTTGGGTCAATGCCTGAAGGAGATTGACCCCGAGACTCATATTGCCGGACTGAATAATCACCGCATGGCGGGCCGCAGCTTTGATTTTGGTAAAATCTTCCGCAGCAAGGCCCGTGGTGCCCAGCACATGAACAATGCGGGCCTGTGCCGCGAGACCGGCAAATTCCACACTGGCCTCGGGCCGGGTAAAATCGATAATCCCATCGACCCGGGCAATCACTTCCAGCGCATCTGAGGTCAGCGCAACGCCAATCTCATCGCCGCCAATGAGGCAGCCAAGATCTTGGCCTTGATCCGGGTGGTCCGGCGTTTCAATGCCGCCTGCCAGCTCCAAATCATCGCGGGAGAGAATTTCTTCGATTAGGGCTCGGCCCATCCGGCCGGTCGCGCCCATCACGGCGAGTTTCATGGAAGTTCGTCCTGAGATGTCTATCTTTCAGCCAGACTAGTCACCGGGCCTCAAATGTCCACCTCAATCCTTCCCTTCTTAGTCCTTCATGGTCGCCCAGAAGTCCTTGACCCGTGAGAAGAAGCCCGAGCTTTCCGGATTGTTGTTTTCCGTCAGCGTATCCTCAAACTCTTTCAGCAGGTCTTTTTGTTTCTTGGTGAGATTGACCGGCGTTTCCACCTGGGTCTGGATATACATGTCCCCATGGGCGCTGGCGCGCAGGATGGGCATGCCCTTACCGCGCAACCGGAACTGACGCCCGCTTTGGGTGCCTGCCGGAATGGTCACCTTGGCCTTGCCGCCATTGACGGTCGGCACTTCAACAGAGCCGCCCATCACAGCCGTGGTCATGGCGATGGGAACACGGGCATAAAGATCCGCGCCATCGCGCTCAAAGATATCGTGCGGCCGGATCGACAAAAAGATATAGAGGTCCCCATTGGGGCCGCCGCGCATGCCGGCCTCACCTTCACCGGCCAGACGAATACGCGTACCTTCCTCAACACCCGCCGGGATGTTGACATTCAGTGTACGGTCTTTCTGCACACGGCCCTGCCCATGGCAGGATGAGCAGGGATTGGAAATAATCCGGCCTTGCCCGTGACAATTGGGGCAGGTGCGCTCAATGGTGAAAAAGCCCTGCTGGGCGCGCACCTTGCCGGAGCCGCCACAGGTCGGGCAGGTCACCGGCTCGGAGCCTTTTTCCGCGCCGGAGCCATGGCATTCATCGCAGGAAACCGAAGACGGCACCCGAATGGTGGCCTTTTTGCCTTCAAAGGCTTCCTCCAGGCTGATCTCCATATTGTAGCGCAAATCGCCGCC
>SBGZ01000035.1 GCA_006226415.1 Alphaproteobacteria bacterium | reverse complement strand
TCCCCGCGCAAATGAACTTTCAAGCGATCGACAATGAAGCTCAAAAGGTCTGCGACTTCGGCATAGTCCACAGAACGTTTGCCCGGCGCGCCATCAACCGACTGGCGGGCGGCCGCGAACTTCATGACGTCGAGAAGCCGAACGCGCAAATTATTTTCAAGGATCAGCCGGATCACGCCAAGGGCGGCGCGGCGAAGGGCGAAGGGGTCCTTAGAGCCGGTTGGCTTTTCATCCATGGCCCAGAAGCCGGTCAGGGTGTCGAGCTTATCGGCAAGCGCCACGGTTACGCCCACCGGATCTGTGGGACATGTGTCGCTTGGGCCCTGGGGCGCATAGTGTGAGGGGATCGCTTCGGCCACCGCTTCTTCTTCGCCGTCATAGCGGGCGTAGTAGCGCCCCATAACCCCTTGCAGCTCGGGGAACTCAAACACCATTTCGGTGGCAAGGTCGGCCTTGGCGATCCGCGCGGCGCGGGCGGCCTGGGCTTCATTGGCGCCCGTGACCTTGGTCAGTTCCTTGGCCAGCACTTCGATGCGGGAGACTTTCTCGCGCAAATTGCCGAGCCGGGCGTGGAAGACCACATCTTCAAGCGCGTCTACGCGGTCGATGAGTTTTTTCTTGCGGTCCTGATCCCAAAAGAACTTGGCGTCGGACAGACGCGCGCGCAGCACGCGCTCATTGCCGTCAATGATGGCCGCGCCATGATCGGCGGTTTCCATATTGGAGACCACCAGGAACCTGGCACTCATTTTGCCGTCTTTGGCGAGGGAAAAATACTTCTGGTGCGAGCGCATGGCGGAAATCAGGACTTCCGACGGCACTTCCATGAAGCTCTCGTCAAACGACCCCATCAGCACCACGGGCCATTCCACGAGGCCCGCCACTTCTTCCAGCAGGGCTTTGTCTTCCACCACCTCAAGACCCGAGGCGAAGGCCAGCTGCTTGGCGCTTTCTTCGATCTGCGCCATGCGATCGGCACGGTCGAGCACCACATGGGCGGCAGAAAGCTTGGTGTGGTAATCGTCAAAGTCTTTCACTGCGAAGCTTGCCGGAGACAGGAAGCGGTGGCCACGTGTGGTATTGCCTGAGCGAATGCCGTCGACGTGGAAGTCGACCACTTCGCCATCATAGAGGCAAAGAATGGTGTGCAAGGGACGCACCCAGCGCAGACGGCCCTCGCCCCAGCGCTGAGACTTCGGCCAGGGGAAGCCGCGAATGATATCGGGCACGATTTCGGCGATGACTTGCGTCGTCGGGCGACCTTTTTCTTCAATCACCGCGACGTAAAAATCACCCTTGGGGCCAGACTGGGTCTGCAGCTGATCAAGGGTCATGCCAACAGAACCGAGGAACCCTTGCAGCGCCTTTTCCGGCGCACCGACCTTGGGCCCTTTACGCTCTTCGCGGCGATCGGGCTGCTGTTCGGGCAATCCGTCGACCACAAGGGTTAAACGCCGGGAGGTGGCGAAGGCCTTGGTGCCGGTGACGAGATAACCGGCGGCGGTCAGCCGGTCCATCATCATGGCGTTCAGATCCTCAGAAGCACGGGCTTGCATGCCGGCGGGAATTTCCTCGGAGAAGAGTTCAAGCAGGAGTTCAGCCATCTTTTAAGCCTCCCCTGCCGCGGAGTTGACGCCCTGGCTTTCAAGCCAGACCTCGGCGCAGCCCCGTGCCAAAGCCCGCACGCGGCCTATGTAGGCCGCCCGTTCGGTGACGGATATAACGCCGCGCGCATCAAGAAGATTAAAGCGGTGCCCGCATTTCAGCATCTGGTCATAGGCGGGCAGCGCCAGCTTTTTCTCCAGAAGGAATTTGCATTCGGCTTCCGCGTCCTTGAAATGCTGGAAGAGCACATCCGTGTTGGCATGCTCAAAGTTAAAGGCGGAGAACTCCTGCTCGGCCTGCAGGAAGACATCGCCGTATTTGACGCCCTGGCCGTTGAAATCGAGATCGTAGATGGAATTCACGCCTTGCACATACATGGCGAGGCGCTCAAGCCCATAGGTGAGCTCGCCAGAGACTGGATCGCAGTCAAAGCCGCCCACTTGCTGGAAGTAGGTGAACTGGGAGACCTCCATGCCATCAAGCCAAACCTCCCAGCCGAGGCCCCAGGCGCCGAGCGTCGGGTTTTCCCAGTCGTCCTCGACAAAGCGGATGTCGTGTTTCAGGGCGTCGATGCCGAGCGCGGCGAGGCTCTTCAAATAGAGGTCCTGAATGTCGAGAGGCGACGGCTTCAAGATCACCTGAAACTGATAATAGTGCTGCAGGCGGTTCGGGTTTTCCCCATAGCGGCCATCGGTCGGGCGGCGCGAGGGCTGCACATAGGCCGCCTTCCAGGGCTTTGGCCCGAGGGCGCGCAAGGTGGTCGCCGGGTGGGACGTGCCCGCCCCCATCTCCATGTCATAGGGCTGCAGAAGGACACAGCCCTCTCCTGCCCAATAGGTCTGCAGGCGCAGGATCAACTCCTGAAAGGAGGGCGCTTTTGCCGGGGTGTCGCTCATGCCGCTTGAAACGCTCTGATTGAGGGCCTTTTTTCCAAGGCTTTTTGGTTAAAAAATGCCGGAAAATCAAGGGGCTCCGGCGTCGGCGAACGTAGCCCCCCGGCCGGAGCGGGTCAAGCCTGTGTTGCAGGTGCGAAATAGGCGGCGGGAGGTGGCGGGGCGGCTCAGGCCGCATTTCTTAAGGGGCAGTCCTCGCGGCCACAGGCGGTGGCGGAACTTTCGGGCACATAGGCCTCGCAGACCGCGCATTGTTTCATGGCTTCGGGCTGGGCCTGAGCCTGGGCCTGTTTGGCGCCGGCCTTTTGCTGCTGGCGCATGCGATATTGGCGCACGGCCTCTTCCATCTTGAGCTTCTGCTCATCGCCGCCCATGAGGCTGCGGAAGAAACGATAGACGATATAGCCGAGCAGGACGGTGCCGACGAGGTTTAGAAATCCCATGTGCTTTACTCCCTGACGCGCCCTTAAAGCCCGAATTTGGCCCAAAGGCCGCGTTCTTCAAGAGCTATCATCGCCTCCTCGGCGCCTTGATGCAAGAGATCGGCAAGCGACCCCTTGTCGCTGGCGGAAACACCGCCCGCCTGGCCGCGGCGCCAGAAGCTTTTATCGGCGGTCACCGGCACAAGCTTGATCTTCTCGCCGTAAATCTCACGCATTTTGGCCCTGAGATCCGCAATGCCGTCGATGAGGCCGCGCTCCAGCGCGCCCTCGCCCGCCCAGAACTCACCATTAAAGAGCTCCTTGTCCTCGCCCTTTAGCTTGTCGCCGCGACGCGCACGCACCATGTCCTTGAAAAAGGCATGCACATCCAGCTGCAGTTTTTTCAGGCGTTCCACGTCTTCCGGATTTTCCGGCAGGAAGGGATCGAGGGTCGATTTGTTCTCCCCTGCCGTATAGACCCGCCGCTCGACGCCGAGCTTTTCAATCGCCTTGGTAAAGCCAAAACCGGCGGAAATGACGCCGATCGACCCGATCACGGAACTGGTGTCGGCAAAGATCTCGTCCGCCGCCAGGGCCAGCATATAGCCGCCGGAAGCCGCCACGTCCTCGCAGAAGGCATAGACGGGGATCTTCTTTTCTTCCGACAGGGCGCGCACGCGCTTGTGAATGAGATTGGCCTGCACCGGCGAGCCGCCCGGCGAATTGATGAGAAGCGCAACGGCCTTAACCTCGGCGATGTCGAAGGCGGCGTCGAGCGCCTGCGCCACGCCGGCCAGATTGAGCCCCTGCCCCAGCCGTCCGCCGGAGGAAATCGCTCCCTGCAGCCGCACCACGGCCACCTTGGGCTTGACGCGGTTCTGGATGAAGGGAATCGGGAGCTTTTTGATCTTTTCGAACATGGGGGGCTTTCGGGAAGCGGGAGGGTTGATTGAGTAGCCTCAATATCAACATCATTCAACATGTTATCCTAAGTATTTTGTCGATATGAGGTCCTTTTCACAAAATTCAAGTGTACTCCATGCAATAGAAAGGGTGATTCTCAATTATCCCTGCTTGAATAGGTGCAGGCTGAGTGCTTTGATAAACATTGGTTGTTGGTAGCATCTATTCCGATTCGATCAAATGTCAGGCAATTTGGATGCCAGAACTATGCATGTCGACAGTTGAAAGTAGCATTCGTCTTCGCTATTCCTAACCTTGGGAAGGCACAGGGAAAATGAAATCTCCAGCAATTACAAATGTCAGCTTGAAGAACTTTCGCGGTTTCAAGAAGTCCGCGGATATCCCAATGACTCCGCTCACATTTCTTGTCGGTCCAAATAGCTCCGGCAAATCCACTCTCTCCGACTCTCTGATGTTCATTGCACAGAGTAACATGATGTTGGGACGATATACGGGGTCATTCACGCCAAATTGGATAGGAAGTCTCGTCGATTTAGGCTCCTTCAACGATACGGTGTTCAAACACTCTCCAAATTTGGCAATTGAAATTGGATTTGAGCTTCAAATCGAACCGTCGGTCTACGGCATCCCCGAGTGGGGGAAGAATCGGATGCGATATGAATTTGTCATCCGTAAAAATACGAAAGATGACACGTCGTTCGTTCGCTTCTTTCGATTGATAGACTGCCTAACAGGCGAAAGTATATCAATCGAAGTGTCCCCTGGGACCAAATGGAAATTACAATTCTTAAGAAACAAATCGAGGCTCATTGAAACTCTCCCCCTGCCGAACAATCCCATTGATAACGACCTCTTAATTATGCGCCTTGAGCGCATCTTGCGCCGCGATTTGCAGAAGACCGGATCGGTCAAGTCCGGTAAAGGCGCAGCTTGGAAGAGAATTCTTAGGCATTTCGGGTCGATGTCGACCAATAGGTTCTTCAGGGATATTTCTAGAGTGAGTTCCGGACGCGGGGGGCCGTCAAGATGGTATGTCGCAGAACAAAGCAACACGCTCAGAAACCCAGGATTGATGAGCGCGGGCAACACTTTTGATTCTCTAACGCCTGAGATGGTGGATGCCGCTGCACAGGAGTACGAATTGTATGGGAGAAGGAAAAACTTTCTTTCCAAACGCCATTTCACCCCCCCAATAATTGGTATGATCCTGAAAGAGCTAGGGATCGGCGATCAAATTCAGCCAGAAAGATCTACTCCATATCATTCGGCTCTGAACATCCGGGACCATCTACTGCAAACTCAAGCTAATATTGTAGATGTAGGCTATGGAGCATCTCAAGTAATACCAGTAATTCTCGCTTGCAGCACATTTTCTCCTAGCCCACTGGTGGTAGAGCAACCCGAAATTCACTTGCATCCAAGAGCTCAAGGCATAGTTGGAGACCTACTTTGCGAGACAAGCAAACACCGACAGGTAATCGTCGAAACGCACTCAGCCCATCTAATTAATCGTGCACGTATTTTGGCTGCAGAGGGACGGCTTAATCCGAACGATGTTACAATACTTTATGTCGACAGGAATGAATCCGGCTCAAATGTAACACCAATATTCATAAACAAAGTTGGTGACTTCAGCAACGACTGGCCGAGCGGCTTCTTTGACGAGCGATACGAGGAGACAATGTCATTGCTCCGACTGAAACAAAAGGTTTCGACAGAGGGCAAGAGCAAATGATCGAGACAGTGTTAGATACCGTCAGTTTGCAACATCTCCTTCGGAAACCTAAAAGGAAAAACGGCAACAGTCCTGACAAAGAGATAACTAGTATCGATCCTTTGGTTGCCGCAGGTAAACTCAGATTAGTATTGGATATGGAAGCCGCTTTGGTGAGTGAATGGACCGACACATGCGACGCTGAAGTGGTAAAAATACTTATCTCATTTTGGGAACAGCATGGTGGAATTAAATTTATTGATGTTTCTACCAAAGTCGACAGGCAGGTAGGCCGGAAACTTAGGCAGTTTGGTTTCACTGACACAATGGATAAGCATATACTGAGGCTAACGTTGAGCACAGATCAGAAGAGGTTGACTTCGGACGATTCCGATTTCTGGGATCCATCGAAACCTGGACAGGTAGGAGATATGAATTCTCCCGTTGCAAAACTCCTTTCAACTCAATTAGGCGTGAAACTGAGATTTCTTAAAACGCTGATGTTGGAAGCATCATAGCTCAAGAACGCCCCCTCACTCCCCCACCACCCGAATACTCACCGTGGCTTTGGCGCCGTTGGCGTCGATGACCGTCACGTCTGAAAAGCCGAGGCCTCGAGGGCGCCAGTCGGCGGTCTGGTAAGCGTCATCGCGGGCGAGCGGTTTGCCGTCCACGACCCAGGTGTAGGGCCGCGCGCCGCCTTCGGCTTTAAGGCGCAAGGGGCGGCCCTCCGGCGGCAATAGCACATCGGTGTCATTGAGCGGAAAGGTGATGCGCGGCGGCGGCGCTTTCTGGTCGAGCGCGACCTGCAGATCTTTATTGCCGAGATGGCGCAGGCCAATGGGCAAAGCGTCCGGCACCATGGGCAGAGCATTGTCCGGGCGCGGGCCCAAGCCGGCGGGGCGCTTCGGCAGCCGGTCGAAGATCGCAAAGAGGAAAGGCGCAGCAGTATTGGCGCCAAACTGGCCGGGGCTCGGCGTGCCATCGGGGCGGCCGACCCAGACACCTATGGTGACATCGCCGTTGTAGCCAATGGCCCAGGCATCGCGGAAGCCATACGAAGTGCCGGTTTTAAAGGCGATGCCGCTGGCGTTCTGGCGGTAGCGGTCGGGCACAAGGCTTGAGGGCGGCGGCACGGCGGTGAGAACTTGAGTCAAATACCAGCGGGTGCGGGCGCTGAAAAGCGGATCGCCTTTTACCGCTTCGCCTCCTGCCGCCCAGACCGGCTCGGCCACGGCGCCGTCATCGGCAAGGGCAGCATAGAGCGCGACAAGGTCGGCCAAGGTGGTGCCCACGCCGCCAAGGGCAAAGGCAAGACCGGGTTCGGCCTCTGCCCCGCCGAAATCGAGATCGACCCCGGCACGGATGAGGCCTTGCGAGACGGAGACCGGCCCCAGTTCATTCAAGACCGCCACGGCGGGCACGTTGAGGCTTTGGCGGAGCGCCGCACCAAGCGTCACCTCGCCGTAGTGGCGATCCATGAAATTGGACGGGGCGTAGTCGCCAAACTGCGTGGGCGCGTCGAGGACCAGAGTCGCGGGATGGGCGATGCCACGCTCAAAGGCAAAGCCATAGATGGCGGGCTTCAAGGTTGAGCCCGGCGAGCGCACAGCGGTGACCATATCGACCTGACCGGCGCTTGAAAAATCGCGAAAGTCCGCCGAGCCGACCCAGGCCAAAATCTGACGGGTGCGATTGTCGATGACAAGAGCGGCGGCGGATTCCCCCGGCTTGGACGCGGCGGCGCGGGCAAGATTTTGAACATGGGTCTGCAAGTCGCCGTCGAGGGTGGTGTGCAGCACCTGAGAGTTGGGCATTTGAGCGATGGCGTAGTCGGCAAAATGCGGCGCGACGAAAGGATTGTCATGAGGGGCATAGGCGATGTCCTCGCGCTTGGCGAGGGCGATCTCATCTTCCGGCAAGCCGAGAGCGGCGGCGACCCGGTCGATCACCTTGTCGCGTGCCTGGCGCGCGCGGGCCGGATAGCGATCTGGCCGGAGGCTTGAAGGCGCCTGCGGCAGAGCAACCAGAAGCGCGGCCTTGCCGAGGGTGAGGCCGCTCGGCGGCGTGCCATAAAAATGGTTTGACGCGGCGCGCACCCCTTCGATGTTGCCGCCGAAGGGCGCCAGGGTCAGATAGATCGATAGGATCTCGTCTTTGGCATAACGCCGCTCAAGCTGCCAGGCGCGGGCCATCTCGATCAGCTTGGCGCGCAGCGTGCGAGGGCGCGGCTCTAGAAGGCGGGCCGTCTGCATGGTGAGCGTCGAGGCGCCGGAGACAACCCGCCCGTTTGAGATCATCTGCAAAGTGGCGCGGCCAAGCGCCAAGGTATCGACGCCGCCGTGCGCATAAAACCGTTTGTCCTCAAAGGCGATAAGCATGGCAAGGTAGCGCGGGTCGACCTCCCCTGCTGTCACCGGCAGACGGTAGGTGCCATCGCCGGCAAGATAGATACGCAAAGGGCGGCCTTTGCTGTCGAGCACCTCTTGCGACAGGGTCTGGTAGCGGGCCATGTCCGGCGGCAACAGTCGGTCGAGCGCCAGGACGCTCAAGGCAAGGGCAATGAGGCAAGCAAAGATGCCCGCCACTTCCTTGGCCTTTTCCTTTGTCTTTTGCCGCCAGAACTCGGACATGGGGTCCGGCCTATTTGGTCACAGTAATTTCAGAGAGCACACCCCGGGCGAAATAGTCCGGATGGTACATGTCCTCAATGAAGGGCGCCGGATGGACGTAAGTGCCCGGCGTCACCGCGCGCACCAGATAAGCCACCGCAAAGCCTTGTTTGCCACGGGTGTTGATGGCCGCCACGTAGCGGTCATCGCGGGTATCCTCATATTGGGTGAAGGTGAGCGGCGGCAGGAAGCGGAACTGACCCGCCTCGCCTGCCCCGCGCGAATTGCCGCCCAGGGCCGCGTTTTCGATTTCAAAGCCAGCGGGCAACATGTCGACGATGAGCGCTTCGTGTTCGGCGTCCGTGGTCACTTGGCCCTCGATCAGCACCACCATGAGGTCATGCTGCTTGGCTTCAGCGGGGTCGACGATCTTGCCGTCTACATCAAAATAGGTGCGGGCAATTTCAAAACCCTTGGCCTCGGCGGGCAGAGCCTCTGACGGCACACCGCGCAGGGACTGGATGAAACGCACTGGCGCGCTGCCCTTATTGGCAACAGACATATCGCCAATCCTGGCGGCGCTTTCCAAAGTCCAACGAGCGGCATCAGCACGCGGGCCCCAGGTTTCGCCGTCCACTTCCACGGTCATTTCGGCGCCCGGCGCCGTGGCAATGGCATTGGTGGCGAGCAGCAGCCAGGCTTGCTCCTGCGTACTCATATAACGGCGATTGAAGCGATATTCCTCAATGGTCTCAGCCAGTTCCAGCACACGGTTGGCATCGGGCAGCGTCTCGGAGACGAGCGCCGCCAAAGCGGAAGCATCGCGCATATCTGAGCCATAGTCATAGATACCGTTCCAATGGATCGGACGGCGGGCCTTGATGGCCTTGACGAAGAATTCTTCGGCCATCTTCTTTTCGCCAAGAATGGCAAGCGCTGCCGCCACATGGCCGTAAGCCAAACGCGTGCGCTGTTTGACGCCATCATTTTCGGCGTAGTAGCGCAGGTCCGAAGCTCTCATCTCGCCGATGCGCGCCAGCACATAATAGGCATAAGCGCGCGCATAATCCGCGCCGCGCTCGTTGACCGCATAGTCTTTCAGCCATTTGACCGCATGGGCATAACCGGCGGGAGAAACATCGAAGTCCTTTTCCTGGGCACGGGTCAGGAAGTCCACCGCATAGGCGGTGAGCCAGGGCCTTGCCTCGCCCGCCGAATTCCAGATCGCGAAGGAGCCGTCATAGGTCTGATGGGCCATGACACGGGCAATGGCCTGGTCTACGCGCAGGTGGAGGGACAGGCTGTCGAAGTCCTCGCCATATTCCGCCGCCACATCGCCGAGATAAAGAAGCGGCAAGGCACGGGAGACGGTCTGCTCGGTGCAGCCGTAAGGGTAACGATCGAGCGCATCCAAAAGCTCCGGCACGTCGAACTCAGGCCTCGTGGCGAGGGTGAAGGTGCCGCGCAGGGTGCTGGCCAGGAAGGCGTCATAGCCGGAAAGCTTGCCCGCCGTTTCGCCGGGCTGGAGTTTCACCA
>SBGZ01000076.1 GCA_006226415.1 Alphaproteobacteria bacterium | reverse complement strand
GCGGCCTATATCTTTACCCACCCCAACTGGAAACCCGTTGTCGGGTTGAAAGCCGCTACGCTCGAAGCCGCTTTTGACGCGGCAGCTGCAAGCCCGATCGTGACCGCCGACAAAGGCGCCATGTCGGACCTTTCAAGCGTCGCGGCACGTGATGACTAGATTGAAAGCGTAATACGTCAATCAGCCGCCAATAATAAGTACCGGGTCCACCACCACGTTGACAATTGGATAGGTCACCAGACTGCCGCTTGATGAGACGATGGCCGCGGACATGATCAAGACATCGATGTCGTAATTGATGGTTTGCCCGACAGTGCCGTTTAAAACCGCATCGATGCAAAACGCGCTGTGGGTTTCAATCGCCAAGCCATCCATCAGATTGGCCGGATTGATCGCGCCGCCCGTATTGTAGAACGAGATATTGGTATTTTTCATATTGGTGAATTGAGGCGGGGGCTGGGTGCTGGACCCAGGCAGATTGATGCTTGAAATGATAGCCTGCGTTGCAATGTTGGGAACGATGGTATGTCCCCACCAGCGCAGGCTATCGCCATTGTTGGCGACAATGGTGAGATTATAGGTGTTGGTTAGATAGGTCTTGCCGTTGCGTGTTGTGGTGTCGCCGGGCCGGATCTCATAGCCCACGGTCGAATCCTTGGAAGAGATGAGGCGTGTGTAGCTTGGCAAGGCTGAAGAGTTGTAATAGCCGATGCGATAAGGCGGAAAGCTTGGATCCACAATCTTGGCTTTAACATTGGCAGCAGGTGGATTGAGCGTTGGATCTCCGCCGTAATAAGTATCAATCTGGGTCTTGTAGTCCTTCAGGATCCCGGTGGCGTCGATATTTCCAAATATGTTGACCTGAGCCATAAAAAGCCTCCCAGCTTATTGGATGAGATAATTGTAGTTGGAGATCTGGGTAGAAGGACCTTTTTGGGCCGACGTCAGTTCTCCCTGCAATGCGGTCCAATAGGCCGTCGTGGTGCTTTGCTTTCCAAGCCACAGAGTATCTAGAAGGGTTCGAGAGCCGACCAGACTATCGCCGCCGTTGCTGTCCCAGTAACCATTCTTGCCATAGGCTGTATTGCCGCCGTTGGAATCTTTCGGCAAATCATAAAGATCCCAGATCCAGGCGGACGTGCGTCCCTCGTCCTTGGTTGCGTCCAAGGGCCCGCAATGCCAGGTTTCAATGTTCACAGAGGGCCCGCCGATGTGCCATGTCATGTCAGGCGCATCGCCCCAGGCCGCGAGCCCATACCAGGTTGCAAACCCCTCACTCCAGGCCAGGCCAGCACTGGCGGTTTCGCAGAGGCTATGGGCTCCGCCTGAACCTTCCGGAAACCCGCCATAGGCCTGATCCATCACCGCATGACCGTATTCATGGCCAACCGTATCGGGGGAGTCGCCATGGCCCGGATCAATATTGATAATCCCATTAAGGTAATAGGTGCCTGACTTAAACGGCGGGTAACGGACCTCCACATGGCTAAGTGTTCGGCCTGCCGTGGACTCTACAAACCAGGCCGCTGCCTCCGCACCGGCCCAGACACTCGCCGCCAGATTGTTGTCGGTGATGTTGTAATCAATGGTGACGACTTTTTCATTCAGATCGTCGTGGGTCGGGCTTGTCCAAACATAATACATCGGCAAATAGCCGCCCTCGCCATCGGGGACAAGATAGAGCAGGGTGATGTCACTCTGGTTGGAGTAGATGTAGAGATAAACATCAACGCCGCCGCCAAATGGACCATCGTCATTGTTGACGGTAATAACGTAGTTCCCATCGTTGTCCGTGCGGGTGGAACCCAAATAGTCATCCTTGACCGGATCCTTGTCCCAAAAGTCGATGCGGGTAAAATTTAAAGGATAGGGCGCGCCATTGATCGATGTGGTGAGCTGACCTTTGATTGTCACATATTCCGGCGCGCTGTCGTCCGTCTCAACACTTTCTACTCTGAAGTCGATATCGCCGGATCCGATATTGAGCATCGGTCGGTTCAAGATCAGATCATCGCTTGAAGTGTGGTCATTATCGACATCCATTGAGGGGTCATAGACGCCGTGACGATGTGTTGCGCGCACGCCCAGATGCTGGTCACGTTGCTTACGCTCAATCGCCTTGGTCTGCGTAAATTCTTGTAATGAAAATTCTTGGAAAAGGTCTTCGGCACTTATTCGGTAATACCTCTGCAGCGCGCGGCTCCCGCCTGTGGGGATGTTGTCTTCGAGCGTAGCGGCAATGATCCGAATGCCAAATTCTCTGGCGCCCTTGGCATCAAGTTCAATGTTGTAAGCAAGGGGGCCATTTAGAACGAAATTGGCGGAAAACTCTCTGGACTGAACAATCCCATCTTCTGTGAACTCTTCCCGGAAATAACGGAAACTGACAGTGGCGCCCGGCGCTTCGGTCAAGACGAGAGGAACCACGAGAACCCGCCCGCCATCGGGGCCGGTATCGAAATAGGCCTCCCCAAGCTCAAGGGACAGGTCTGAGGTGGGCGGTGAGGCCTGCGCCACATCCCAAGGGAAAACCGTAAGGAGGACGAAAAGAGCGGCCAATAGGCCCGTCGAAATTCGGGGGACAAGAAAAACGCGCATGAGAGTAAACCTTCATGTTTTGCGCGAGCGTAGAGACAAAAAAGATATAGAGCAACAAAATACGCGAAAAAAGAGCAATAAGTTAGAAATCAGAGATCCAAATTAGTTTAACTGTGTGCTTTCCCGGCGGCTAAAAGCGAGGCTTTCCTTGTCTTTCACAGTTCTGTATGACTCCCAAAGACCGATTCCCGGAAGACCTCATTCCTCACTGGATTTTCCATGACAGACCGCATTTTGATTATTGATTTCGGCTCCCAGGTGACCCAATTGATCGCCCGGAGGGTGCGGGAAAGTGGCGTTTATTGCGAAATCATCCCGTTCAATTCTGTAGAAGAGCATCTGGAGAGCTTTGATCCGAAGGGCATCATTTTCTCAGGCGGTCCGGCGAGTGTCACCGGCATTGAATCGCCGCGCGCGCCGGAAAAGGTCTTTGACATGGATCTGCCCATCCTCGGCATTTGCTATGGCGAGCAGACCATGGTCGCCCAGTTGGGCGGGCGGGTTGAAAATGCCGATCACCGCGAGTTTGGCCGCGCCAACATTGATGTGGTGGAAGATTGTGCCCTTTTTGAAGGGCTCTGGCCCAAGGGCACAGCCGGTGAACAGGTCTGGATGAGCCACGGTGACCGGGTCATTGAGCTGCCAGAGGGCTTTAAGGCCGTTGCGGTCTCCGCCAATGCACCCTATGCCGCCATCGCCAATGAAGAGAAGCGTTTCTATGCGGTTCAGTTCCACCCGGAGGTCGTGCACACACCGCGCGGCGCGGATTTGCTTTGGAATTTCACCCACCGCATCTGCGGCTGCAAGGGCGACTGGACCATGGCCGCCTTCCGCGAGACGGAGATCGCCAAAGTCCGCGCGCAAGTGGGCGAGGGGCGTGTGATCTGCGGGCTTTCCGGCGGCGTGGATTCCTCCGTTGTTGCCGTGCTCTTGCACGAGGCCATTGGTGATCAGCTCACCTGTGTTTTCGTGGACACGGGCGTCATGCGCGCAAACGAGGCCGAAGAGGTCGTCTCGCTCTTCCGCGATCATTACAACATTCCTCTGGTTCATGTAGACGCGGGCGATCTTTTTCTGGGCAAGCTGGAAGGCGTGGATGATCCGGAAAAGAAACGCAAGATCATTGGCGCCACCTTTATTGACGTCTTTGAAGAAGAAGCCAGGAAAGTCGGGGGCGCGGATTTCCTGGCGCAGGGCACCCTTTACCCGGACGTGATCGAAAGCGTCTCCTTCACGGGCGGCCCATCTGTCACCATCAAGTCTCACCACAATGTGGGCGGACTGCCCGAGCGCATGAACATGGCGCTGGTCGAGCCCTTGCGGGAGCTTTTCAAGGACGAAGTACGGGCGCTGGGCCGCGAGCTTGGTCTGCCGGAAGCCTTTGTCGGTCGCCATCCCTTCCCGGGCCCGGGTCTGGCCATTCGCATTCCCGGCGAAGTGACCCGGGAGAAGGTCGACATCCTCCAAAAAGCCGACACCATCTATCTTGATGAGATCCGCAAGGCGGGGCTCTACGATGACATCTGGCAGGCCTTTGCGGTACTTCTGCCGGTGCGCACAGTCGGTGTCATGGGAGATGAGCGTTCTTATGAATATGTCTGCGCCTTGCGGGCCGTCACCTCTACCGATGGCATGACGGCTGACTATTACCACTTCGAGCACGACTTCCTCGGCCGCACCGCCACCCGCATCATCAACGAGGTGCGCGGCATCAACCGCGTGGTCTACGACATTACGTCAAAGCCTCCCGGCACCATCGAGTGGGAATAGGGAACCTCGAAATTGTCCAACGCCCTGTCATATCTTCACTTTGGCTTCGCGGCACTTTGGCTCGGGTGTGTGTTGACAGAGGCGGTGTTTGAGCGAGCGCTTTTGTCGGGTGATCGACTTGCCCATAAAACACTCGCCGAACTGCATGTGCGCGTGGACAAATTCATTGAGCTACCCGCCATCGCCGTGGTCAGCGCAACCGGATTATTGATGCTGCTGGGAGGGCATGTCGGTGGCGGCGCATTCTATATCATGATTGCAGCGGGCGCCGTCGCGATATTCGCAAATCTTTATTGCGTGTTTCTTGTCTTCCGCCGCCGGGATGCGGCACAATCAGACAACTGGCCAGAGTTTGACCGCCTTGATCACCAACAACACAAATTTGGCGGTGTGGTCTTGGGCTTCATGCTCGTCGCAATTGTCGCGGGGATGCTTTAGCGTCGTACGAGGGAAGACAAGCGGATTGTACCGAGATGAAAGACATCAAGAGTTTTGCGTCGGAATGGGAGACTGCGTGGAACGCGCATGACCTCGAACGCACCTTGTCGCACTATCGAGACGACATCGTGTTTCGCTCGCTCAAGGCTATCGACGTGACCGGCAGCGGGGAGGTGAAGGGCAAAGCTGCTCTGCGTGTCTATTGGCAGACGGCGCTGGAGCGCCAACCTGACTTGAAGTTTCAAGTTCAGGAAGTCTTCGAAGGCCATGGCATGCTTGTGATCACCTACCTCAATCACAAAAATGTTCTGGCGGCGGAAACGCTTTACTTTGATCAAGAGGGTCTGGTTTACAAGGCGGCGGCATGCCATGCCGACAATCAGGATGACTGACCCCACGAAGCTGATTGTCATCTCTGGTTGTTGCAGCGGCGGAAAATCCACATTGTTGCAAGAACTGGCGCGGCGCCGGATTGCGCATTTTAATCCTCATGCTGAGCGGCAACGCAAATGCGCCAACCATCATGATCGCAGAAAAGGCCGCAGACATGATCCGTAAGATTTATCAAGCCCCCTTAAGCTGATGGAGAATGCAAATGTCAAATCACTCTGAAACAGAGGTCTGCCTGGTCATTGGCGCAGGAGACGGCCTTGGCAGCGCCATTGCGCGGGCCTTTGCCAAAGAGGGACATCCTGTTTGTGTCACCCGCCGCGCGCGACACCTCGACAAAGTTGAGGCCTTGGCCGCCGAGATCCGGCGCGAGGGCGGCAAGGCTTACGGCTTTGGCGTTGATGCCCGCTCCGAGGCGGAGACCGCCGCGCTCTTTGACAAGATCGAAAGCGACATTGGCCCTATTGGCATTGTTGTTTTCAACATTGGCGCCAATGTGAAGTTCGGCATACGCGAAACCACGACCCGCGTTTTCACCAAGGTCTGGGAGATGGCCTGTTTTGCCGGCTTTCTGGCGGGCCGCGAAGCCGCCCGGGTCATGATCCCCCGAGGGCGGGGCACCATTTTGTTCACAGGTGCCACGGCCAGTTTGCGGGGGCGGGAGGGCTTTTCCGCCTTTGCTGCCGCCAAGGCCGGTCTGCGCATGACTGCGCAGTCCATGGCGCGCGAGCTGGGGCCGCTAGGCATCCACGTCGCTCATGTGATTTGTGACGGTGCCATCGATGGCACGTTCATCCGAGAGCGTGTCAGCGATGTAGAAGGCCTTCTGGCCGATAGCCGGATCTTAAAGCCAGAAGAAATCGCACCCAACTATGTGATGCTGCACCAGCAGCCCCGGTCTGCCTGGACCCATGAGCTGGATCTAAGGCCCTGGGCAGAAAGCTGGTAAAACCCAGCGCAGAAATCATTGAGACAAAACGGGATTCTTGCTGAGGCATCAGTGGGTTGAAATAATTTGTTAACCAATTTTCGGTTCTATCATGGTTAAGACACGATTTTTACTTGGAGCTGACACAATCCTGGGTCAGACTTATCCACAAGAGGCATGGGGGTGCCTTGAGTACAGGTAAATGTGAATATCGGGTCAGGCCCGATAGGGGAAATAAGAGTATGCATATCGATGGACTGCGCCGCCGCCGTCTGGCGCTATTGAAAAAGAAGAAGTTTGATCTTCGCGACCAACATTTCTCAAGCGATAATCTTCACGAAGACACCAGTGACCGAAAATCGCGGGAATCAGAAATTGACCGTGAAATCAGCCTTTTGGAATGCGCCCGCCGCGATCTGATTTAAAGCGTCGACGAACAAACCCACATCTCCTTTTATCACATAAATGTCTGGATTTGTCCGGACAGTGTTGCAGTGCAACATTTTCGCATCTATAGTGCCCGCCGCTAGAGCCCCCCAATTGAGCATGAGGATGCCATGTCGAAACATTCGACGATCCGGCGGAAAACAGTTCCCGACATCAGATCACGAAAGGGCGGCGAGCCCATTGTATGCCTCGCGGCCTATACCGCGCCCATGGCGCAGATGATCGACCCCTATACAGATTTGATCCTGGTCGGCGACAGCGCAGCCAATGCCGTCCACGGCATGGATACAACAATTGGCATCACCCTTGACCACATGATCACGCATGGTCAGGCGGTTATGCGCGGGTCGCAGCGCGCGCTGATCGTGATGGACATGCCCTTCGGAACCTATGAGGAAAGCCCCGAGGTGGCTTTTCGCAACGCCTGCCGTCTGATGCGTGAGACCGGCGCCGCCGCGGTCAAGCTGGAAGGCGGCGTAACCATGCGGGAAACCATCGCATTTTTGACCAGCCGGGGTATTCCCGTCATGGCCCATATCGGCTTGATGCCCCAGTCGGTGCAGGTAACGGGCGGCTATAAGATTACTGGTCGGAGCAAAAACGAATGGCCAGTGTTAGAGGCCGATGCAAGGGCTGTTGAGGAGGCCGGGGCCTTTGCCGTGGTGCTGGAAGGCATGGCCGAACCGCTGGCGGATAAATTGACGTCGGATCTGGCGATCCCCACCATCGGTATTGGTGCCTCTGCGACCTGCGATGGACAAATCCTTGTCATCAACGACCTTCTGGGCATGTCGGACTGGGTGCCGAAATTTGTCAAGAAATATGCCGATTTGACCCATGTGGTCGACGAAGCTGTCAAATCCTGGGCAGAGGACGTCAAGTCCCGAAATTTCCCGGGGACAGAAAACACCTATCCAATGCGCGGCGATGATTAAGCGGCTGCCGCGGCCTCAAAATTACGCATTTTTTAGGCGCTAAACCCTTCAAAAGATTGCCTATCTGGGTGCCTGCCTGTATGTTCCCGGCAAGCAAGGGCGTTTGCATGCAAGCGTTCCCAATCCCATGCGTACTGCGCCGGAGAAGGGCCTGGGGATCCAGAACAAGGCCAGGCGGCCAAGGAGACAGAATTGAGCGATATTTTCGACGAAGTCGATGAGGACATGAAACGGGAAGACTGGCACAAATACTGGGAAGCCTATGGCTCCTGGGTTGTCGGTCTGGCAGTAGTCATTGTTATCGTTGTGGCAGGCGGCCAATACTGGAAATATCATCAGGCTGAAAAGCAGCACGCTCTGTCAGAGGAATATCTGGCGGCTTACGATTTGATGGTGTCGGGAAAAACCGGAGAGGCACTGGATGCTTTCGCGGCCATCGCGGGCAAAACCACCTCAGGCTACAAAGCCATGTCCATGCTGCAACGCGGCGCGGCCCTCACCGATGCCGGGCGCATCCAGGAAGCTGTGGACCTCTATGACGAATTGGCGGCGCGCGGCACCGGCGATCCGATCCTGAGAGACCTGGCCAAGGTTCGCGCCGCATGGGCGCTGGCGGACAGTGCCTCCTACGACGATTTGAACGCTCGGGTGGCAACCCTGGCCGATTCAAATAGCGCCTTTGCGCTTTCGGCCCAAGAGCTGCTCGCTTATGCGGCGCTGCGCAATGGCAATTTGGATGAAGCGCGTATCCGCTTTGGCGGCATCGTCAACAACATTTACAGTCCCGTGGGAATGCGCCAACGGGCCTCTGCCCTTTTGACCGTGATGGGTCCGGCGCAGCTGCCTGCGGAAGCGGCGCCTGAAGCGCCCGAGACGGCGGTTGAAGAAGGCGAGGGAACCAACACCCCTGCCGAAAGTTCCTCGGTGGAGGGTGCGGCATCAGACGAAGCCGCCCAGGAAACACAATCAACCGAGCCGACCGAAGAGTAGTTTTTTTTTAGAAGCCAGGCACACGCGTGCTCAAAACCTATCAGCCCTGATTGAGAAAATGAGAGACAAGATGATCCGTTGTTCTGCTTACCGCACTGCTGCCCTCGTGGCTTTGACAAGCCTATTGTTGTCCGCATGCGGCGCCTTTTCTCTGGGCCAAAGTGAGAAAAGCGAGAAGAAAGTTTCAGGGGATCGGGTCTCGGTCTTGAGCCTGGATGACACCTTGAGCGTCGACGAAGGCGCGGGCGAAATTGAAATTCGCTTGCCAGCGATCACAAACCGCACAGATTGGCCGCAGCCCGGAGGCAACACGGCCCATTCCCTGGGGCATTTGGGTCTCGACGGCAATCTCAAGGTTGTCAGGAAAATTGGCATGGGCAAGGGGACCACGCGCGTCTCACGCCTGACAGCCAGTCCCATCATGGCCGAAGGCAGGATCTTCACCCTTGATGCCCGTGCCCGTGTCACGGCTGTTGATGCGGCAACAGGCAAGCAGCTCTGGAAAGTCAATCTGACGCCGAAGAAAGAAACAGGTTATGACGGCGCGGGCGGTGGCCTGGCCTTTGATATCGGGCGCGTCTTTGTTGCGACCGGCTTTGGCGAGGTCGTGGCCCTGGACGCCGCATCCGGTGAAGAGATCTGGAAGCGGGTCATGATTGTGCCTTTCCACACAGCGCCAACCGCCGCAGGCGGCCGGGTCTATGTGACAGGCGTCAATGATCAAATCCACGCGCTTTCCGCTTTCGACGGCTCCTCCCTTTGGGCCTATCGCGGCCTTGTTGAAAATGAGGGTATTTTCACGGACACCAATCCGGCGGTTTTTGAAGATCTTGTGGTGGCGCCTTTCTCCTCCGGCGAAGTCGTCGGATTGATCGCTCAAAACGGACGTCAAACCTGGACCGATGCCTTGACCCGCACGGGGCGCCTCAGCGCGCTTTCTGATTTGAAGGTCATCGCCGCGCGCCCCGTCATTGATCGCGGCCAGGTGATTGCGGTCAGCCACTCAGGCCGTCTGGTCGCCATTGACATTCGCTCAGGTGAGCGCATCTGGAGCCGCAATGTCGCCAGCATCAAGACCCCTTGGGTGGCGGGCAATGTCATCTATGTGACGTCTCTGGAAGGGCAGGTCATGGCGCTGTCGCGCCGCGATGGCCGCGTAATCTGGATCACTCAGCTTAAAAGCAAATTGGATCGCCGGGGCCGCAAACCCGTGATCTGGTCGGATCCGATATTGGCCGGAAACCAGCTTTTGGTGGCCTCCTCGCACGGCCATCTGGTGACATTGTCGCCGTTTACGGGCGGTGTCACGAAGGATCAGAAAATCGGGGCAGGGATCTACACCTCGCCCATGCTGATCGAGGGTAAATTATACTTCTATAACGACAAGGGGACCCTTGTTGTTTTGAAGGGCAACAAACCTGTCAGCGAAGAGGCGATGCGTGCGGTGCCGCCGTCTAAGTTGGACAAGGACGGCAGTGCCAAGCCGCAGAAAAAATCTGGCGGCTGGTTTAACCTTTTCTAGGAGGTCACCCGCAAGGCTGACCACAAAAGCACATGTCCTTTAAAGTCGCCATCATCGGAAGGCCCAATGTTGGCAAATCCACACTGTTCAACCGTCTGGTGGGCAAGAGGCTGGCGCTCGTCGACGATACGCCGGGCGTCACGCGTGATCGTCGTGAGGGCGACGCCAAATTGGGCGACTTGAGATTTACCATCATCGATACCGCGGGTCTTGAAGAGGCCAAGGGCGACAAGCTCGAAGCGCGCATGCGTGAGCAAACCGACAAAGCCATCGCAGAGGCCGATGTTTGTCTCATGCTGATCGACGCCCGCGCTGGGGTCACGCCGCTGGATGCGCATTTTGCGGACATTCTCCGCCGTCAGGACAAGCCGGTTCTGTTGCTCGCCAATAAATGCGAGGGCGCTCTGGCGGAAACCAATCTCTATGAAGCCTATTCCTTAGGGCTGGGAGAGCCACTGGCAATTTCCGCCGAGCATGGCGAGGGCATGAGTGATCTTTACGCGGCGCTTGCGCCATTGGCGGAAGAGATCAGCCCTGAGGGCGAGGCCTCGGCGAGGGCGGAAGCGGAAGAAGGATTTGATCCGGATGCGGATTATGAGATTGACATCACCCGTCCTCTGCGGATCGCCATTGTTGGCAGGCCCAATGCCGGCAAATCTACCCTGGTGAATGCCTTGCTCGGAGAGGATCGCATGCTCACCGGTCCCGAGGCCGGTATCACGCGCGATTCCATTGGCGTTGAGTTTGAGTATCAAGGGCGTGCGATCAAAATGTTCGATACAGCAGGACTGCGCAAGAAAGCGCGTGTCCAGGCTAAGCTTGAAAAGCTCTCCGTCGCCGACACGCTTCGCGCCATTCAGTTCGCCGAAGTCGTCGTGCTCATGATCGATGCGCAAGCGCCGCTGGAAAAGCAGGATCTCCAGATCGCCGATCTGGTGGTGCGCGAGGGGCGGGGTCTTGTCCTTGCCATCAACAAATGGGACCTGGTGGAAGATCGCCAGGCCTATACCGCCGATCTCAAAGAAAAGGTGGAGCGTTTGCTCCCCCAGGTGCGCGGTGTGCCTCTGGTCTTTTTCTCAAGCCTCACAGGCCGCGGCATCGACCGACTAATGCCCGCTGTCTTCAAGGTTCAGGAACTTTGGAACAAGCGTGTGCCCACCGCTGCGCTGAACCGTTGGCTAGACGAAGCCTTGACCCGCCACCCCCCACCCAGTGTCGGCGGCCGCCGTTTGGCCATACGCTATATCACCCAGATCAAATCGCGCCCGCCTACTTTCGCGCTTTTTGCGCCGCGCGCCGAGGCCTTGCCCGATAGCTATGCGCGGTACCTCGTCAATGCTTTCCGCGAGGCCTTTGACGTCCCCGCGGTGCCGATCCGCATGCTCTTGCGCAAAGGCAAGAACCCCTATGCCCACAAGGCAAAGCGGAAGTAGAACTAGGTGTAACTAGTGCCCTAATGACTTTTGTCACCCCGCGACTTGATCGCGGGGTCCAGGAGTATGCCGCCAAGAGTTGCAAGGAGTTTCCTGGATTCCGCGGTCGAGCCGCGGAATGACATCTTTTAGTGATGCGACAAGCTAGTTTTTCCGCTCAAACCGAACAATCTCGCCATTCTTGTCGCAGGCGGGCAGGGCCAGCTCCACAAAGAGCCCAGCCACCTCATCAGGATGCGGCAACGTTTGGGGGTCTTCACCAGGCATGAAAGTCGCCCGCATGGCGGTGCGAATGGGGCCTGGCGATAAGAGATTGCATTTCACCGAGGTGCCATCCACTTCCGCGGCATAGGTCTTGCCCATGGCGTCCAGCGCCGCCTTGGTGATCGCATAGGCGCCGAGGAAAGGGCGGATGTGCGTCGCGGCCCCGGAGGTGACCAGGATCACCCGGCCCGCATCTGACTGCCGCAGGAGCGGGTCGAGCGACCGAATGAGCCGGTAGTTCGCGGTAACATTGACGTCCAGTGTCTTTTGCCAGACGCTGGGCACAAGGTGGGACAAGGGGGTGACATCGCCCAGCAGTCCCGCATTGCCAACGAGGATGTCGAGTTTGCCCCAACGCTCATGGATGGAAGCGCCGAGCCGGTCGAGGGCATCAAAGTCGGTAAGGTCGAGCGGCACGAGTGTGGCGCTGCCCCCTTCAGCCTGAATAAGATCGTCAACCTCTTCCAAACCGCCCACCGTGCGGGCAATCGCGATCACATGTGCGCCTTCCCGCGCAAAGGCGAGAGCAACGGACCGGCCAATGCCGCGTGAGGCGCCGGTAATGACAGCAAGACGGCCTTTCAAACGGCCTTCGTTGGTTTGGCTCATGGGTGAGAAGTCCCTTAAGAATTATTCCGCAGCGCGTTCGACCAGCAACGACAGCTGAGGCGATTTTTTGTTCTGCGAGCGGTCCGTCAGTTGGGTGGGATATTCGCCTGTGAAACAGGCATCGCAAAACTGCGGCGCACCGTTGTTGCGCGCGGTTTCTCCAACGGCGCGGTAGAGCCCGTCCATGGAAATATAGCCCAGCGAATCCACCTGGATAATCTTGGCGATTTCCTCCACGGAATGCTTGAAGGCCATCAGCTCTTCGGACTCCGGCGTATCAACACCATAGTAGCAAGGATGCATGGTCGGCGGCGCGGCAATGCGCATGTGCACTTCCTTTGCGCCAGCTTCGCGGACCAGCTTGACGATTTTCAAAGAGGTCGTGCCGCGCACAATAGAGTCATCGACAAGCACAACCTTTTTGCCCGCCAGTTGGGCCCGGGCGGCATTGTGCTTGAGCTTTACACCCAGGTGGCGGATGCGGTCTTCGGGTTCGATAAAGGTGCGGCCCACATAATGATTACGAATGATCCCCAATTCGAAAGGGATGCCGGAGGCTTCGGCAAAGCCAATGGCTGCAGGCACGCCGCTATCGGGGACAGGGACAACGAGGTCTGCATCGACAGGGCACTCCATCGCCAGCTCGCGGCCAATCTGCTTGCGCGATTCATAGACGGAGCGGCCTTCGATCACACTGTCGGGACGGGCGAAATAAACATATTCAAAAATGCAAAAGCGGCTCGCCATATCAACGAAGGGTCGAATACTTTCAATGCGATCCTCGGAGATAATCACCATTTCCCCAGGCTCAATATCGCGTTCGTAGGTGGCGCCGATAATATCAAAGGCGCAGGATTCTGACGCCAGCACCCAGGCGCCTTCATAGCGGCCGAGCACCAGCGGGCGCACACCCAAGGGATCGCGCACGCCGATCATCTTTTTGTTGGTGAGGGCGACCAGCGAATAGGCACCTTCCACGCGGCGAAGGGCCGCGGCGAAGCGATCCTTAAAGGGGCCCGGCTCACTTTGCGAAACCAGATGCAAAATGACTTCAGTGTCCGAAGTGGATTGAAAGATGGCGCCGTTTGCAACCAGCTCAGCCCGCAAGGACTCGGCATTGGTGAGATTGCCGTTGTGAGCCACGGCAAGCCCGCCTGTTGAAAGGTCGGCAAACATGGGTTGCACGTTTCGGATATTTGCGCCGCCCGCCGTGGAGTAGCGCACATGGCCAATGGCCCGGTCGCCCGGTAGCCGATCAATCACAGACTGTTTGGTGAAATGATCACCCACCAGGCCAATACGTTTTTCGGCGTTAAAATTTTCCCCATCGTAGGCCACAATGCCCGCGCCTTCCTGACCGCGATGTTGCAGGGCGTGCAAGCCCAAGGCTGTCAGAGCTGCCGCATCGCTGGCGGGGCAAATACCGAAGACACCGCATTCATCGAAGAATTTGTCTTCAGCCAGTTCGTCGACAGACCCCCCGCTGGTTATTTGAGTAAGGTGGGACGGTCCGGCTTCGAAGGTCATTTAATCATCCGCGGAAGATTGGAAGAGTTGGTCGATCGCTTTGCGCTCGGCGTTGCTATAGCTTGGTTCCTGCTGTCTGTCATCCCCTTGCGACGAGGAATTTTGGCCAGGGGAAATAGACGCTTGTGCCTTGTCTCCCTTAAGGCCGGGGACCAGCGAATAATAAAAATCCGTTGTGTCTTCGATCATGGGGCGAAACTTGGCTTCTTCCAGCCAGTCTGGCGCCTTTTCCGGGTTCATGAACACGTCAAAACCAAAATAGGCAACCGTGACGATGACAAAGCCGCGCACCATGCCAAAAAAGAAACCGAGGGTGCCATCAATCGGGCCCGGATTGCTGCCAGCAATATTCTTGACCAAACGGTTGGAAACATACTGCATGGCAAACAGCACCAGCAGGAAGGGCAGGGCAAAGGCCAGCGCGTCCGCCGCCAACCCGACACTCACCACATTGCGGAAGGCTGGGCCCAGCAGCGGGATCATGGCGAAGCCAAAATAGACCGCGCCAACCCAGGAAATAATGGTGAAAAACTCGCGCACAAAGCCGCGCAGCAGGGCGAACAGCCCCGAAAGCAGCATCACGGCAATGATGATGATATCGATTGGTGTAATAGGCATTGCTCAAAAACTTACCACAAACTCAAGGATTCGGCTGCAAATAATCAACCAGCTGGTGCAATTGCTCCATCTCTGTGAGCGTCAAGCCACTATGGGCGGCTGCCCCTTTGCCTTTCGGCGGCGAGGGTAAAATGGCTCGGGAAAACCCCAGTTTTTCGGCTTCCTTCAAGCGCGTGTCACGTTGTCCCACAGGGCGCACGGTGCCCGAAAGGCTGATCTCACCGAACAGCACACAATCCGCTGGCAAGGGCGCGTCAAAGGCTGAAGAGACGAGGGCGGCTGCCACCGCCAGATCCGCTGCGGGTTCGGTGATCCGAAGGCCCCCGGCCACATTGAGATAGACGTCTTGTCCGCCAAAGGAAATGCCGCAGCGGGCCTCTAGCACCGCCAGCACCATCGACAGCCGCCCGCCGTCCCAGCCGACGACGGCCCGGCGCGGGGTGCCCAGGCTGCTTTGGCTGACCAGAGCCTGAATTTCTACGAGCAGCGGGCGCGAGCCCTCAATCCCGGCAAAGACCGCGGCGCCGCTCGCCTGGGTTTCCCGGCCTGCAAGGAACAGCTCGGATGGATTGGTAACCTCGGCAAGTCCCTTGTCGGTCATCTCAAAAACGCCGATTTCGTCCGTGGCGCCAAAGCGGTTTTTCACCGCCCGAAGGATGCGGAACTGGTGACCGCGCTCGCCCTCGAAATAGAGCACTGCATCGACCATATGCTCCATGACGCGAGGCCCTGCGATCTGGCCGTCCTTGGTGACATGGCCAACAATCAGAACAACGGTGTTTTTCTTCTTCGCGTAACGCACCAGCTCCTGCGTGGAGGCACGCACCTGCGCCACGGTGCCGGGGGCAGACTCAAGCGCGTCAGACCACATGGTCTGGATGGAATCGATGACGAGCACATCCGGCGCTTTATCGAGGCTGCCGATGATGTCGCGCAGATTGGTTTCCGAGGCAAGTTGCACATCGGCTTCCGAGAGGCCGAGCCGGGAGGCCCTAAGGCGCACCTGGGCAATCGCCTCCTCGCCCGAGACATACACCACATTGGAGCCTTTGCTGGCAAGGCGGGCACAGGCCTGAAGCAAGATGGTGGATTTCCCGATGCCCGGATCCCCGCCAACCAGAATGGCAGAGCCCGGCACCAGCCCGCCGCCGCACACTCGGTCAAATTCCGTGACACCGGAGATGAGGCGCGGCACTTCTTCGCTTTGCCCCGAAAGCGAAACGAGCTCGATAGACTTGGATTTGCGTTTGGCGCCGCTCGACGCCAGAGAGCCCTTGGGGCCAGCCCCAACCGCTTCTTCCACCAGCGAGTTCCATTCACCGCAACCATCGCAGCGGCCAGCCCATTTGCTGGCGACCGCGCCGCAGGACTGGCAGACATATTGAGTATTGGAGCGGACCATGGACATCGGGGAAATTATCCGGGCGTCAAAAGCGTGTTGAAGAGAGGCTTTAAGGTTTTAGAACATCCATCTTGATGGGGCCTTCTGCGCGCCCGTGGATGAACTGATCAACCATTGCATTGCCGCTATCGTCGATTGATTCGGCAGGGCCTGCCCAGATAATTCGCCCTTTATAGATCATGGCAATTTGATCCGCGATTTTGCGGGCTGAGGCCATGTCATGGGTGATGGAAAGGGTTGTGGCACCGATAATCTTCACAGTCGAAACGATCAGATCATTGATCACATCCGCCATAATCGGGTCGAGACCCGTGGTCGGTTCATCAAAGAAGATAATCTCCGGGTTGTTGGCGATGGCGCGCGCCAGACCAACCCGCTTTTGCATCCCGCCGGAAAGCTCGGCGGGGTAAAGATCGCCCACCTCGGGCCCAAGTCCGACTTTGGCCAAATTTTCATGAGCGATGGTCCGCGCCTTGCTGCGCGAAAGCCTTGAGCGGCCATAAAGCAGAGAAAAGGCCACATTTTCCCAGATCCGCTTGGAGTCAAACAGCGCGGCCCCTTGAAACAGCATACCGAACTTGCTCATCATGTCGTCGTCGCGCTTGCCGCGCAGGCCGGTCACCGGCTTGCCGTCGATCTTGATTGTGCCCTTGTCCGGCTCCATTAGCCCAAGGATGCACTTCAACATCACGGATTTGCCCGTTCCTGAGCCGCCGATCACCACCATGGATTGGCCGGGCTGAATAGTCAGATTGACCCCGTTCAGCACCTTCTTGGTGCCAAACCGCTTGTGGACATCAATGAGTTCGATTTTGGGTGTGGTCATCGTGCGCGGCCTCAGCTGAACAACAAGGAAGTGAGGACATAGTTCGACGCCAGGATCAGTATGGAGGCCGAGACCACGGCATTGGTGGTGGCCGCGCCAACCCCTTGTGCGCCGCCACGAGAATGATAGCCGTTGTAACAGCCCATCAAGGCAACAATGAAACCGAAGACCGCCGCCTTCCACAGACCGGACGTCACGTCATCCACAGTCACAAAGTCGACCGTGTTGTTGATATAGGCGGCGCCGTTAAAGCCCAGACTTTGAACCCCCACCAGATAGCCGCCCATAATACCGATGATATCGCCAATCAGCACCAGGAGGGGCAGTGTGATAACGGCCGCCAGAATGCGCGGCGCCACCAGATATTTCATCGGGTGGGTGGAGAGGGTGCTGAGCGCGTCAATCTGCTCGGTTACCCGCATGGTGCCGATCTCGGCGGCAATGGCCGCGCCCACCCGGCCCGCCACCATGAGGCCGGCAAGCACGGGCCCCAGCTCGCGCGTAATCGCCAGCGCCACAATGTCGGGCACCACGCTTTCCGCATTGAAGCGTTCGCCGCCCAGATAGATCTGCAATGCTAAAGCACCACCTGTAAAGATCGCCGTAAGTCCCACAACTGGAAGGGAAAAATACCCGATACGAAGTAGCTGTTCGATGAGGATGCGCCCATAATAGGGCGGCAAAAAGATATGGCTCACCGCGCCCCAGGCAAATCGGCTGAGACGTCCGGTTTGGGCTAGAAAGGCCAGGAACACCCGGCCGACCCCCGCGAGAAAATTCAAATCTTGCATGCCTTAAAGCTCATCCCCTGAGACAAGGTTTCCGTCAACAACATAGCGCTTTGCGTAGCGGGTCCCAAGACTTGTTAGGACCTCATAGCCAAGAGTTCCGCCCAATCGTCCAATCCGGTCGACACTGAGATGAAATCCCAGGAGTTCGATCCAGTCCCCGGCCTGCGCATGTTCGGCCGCTATGTCTGTCACATCAAAGGCGGTCAGGTCCATCGACACCCGTCCAGCGACAGGAACTTCCCCGCCAGCCAACCAGCCAACCCCGGCGTTGGAAAAGGCGCGGGCATAGCCATCCGCATAGCCCAGTCCAACAATGGCGATTCGGCTGTTTCGCGCCACTTTATACGTTGCGCCGTATCCAATGCAGGTGTTTTTCGGGACTTCGTGAACTTGCAGGATTGGGGCATGCAAATAGGCCACAGGTTTCAGGTCCAAATTTTCAGTCAGGCGGTCCGATCCGCCATAGAGGGCGAGCCCCGGCCGCACCAGATCGAAGTGATAGGGTGCCCCCAAAAGGAGTCCGTCTGAGTTCGAGAGGCTGCGAGAATCGAATGGAAGAAGTGAAGACAACTCATTGAAAAGATTAAGTTGTTGGTCGTTCATCGAATTGGATGGATCGTCGGCGCAAGCCAGATGGCTCATCACCGTCATCGGCCCGAGGCCTTCAAGCGCGGTCGCAGAACTGGCGAGGGCGCGCACTTCTTCGGCGGAAAATCCGAGCCGGGTCATGCCCGTATCGATGAAGAGCCCAAAGGGCGAAGCGGCCCGCCCGCGTGAGCGCCAGAGCTCCAGCTCCACCGGAGAATTGACCACAGGTCGAAGATCCGCTCTCCCATAGGCGTCGAGGGTTGCCGGACTGAGCCCCGCGAAGACGTAGATCGCCGCATTCCCCACATGGGGTCTTAAAGCCGCGCCCTCTGCAGGATTAGCCACAAAGAAGGTGCGACACCCGGCCTTGGCAAGCACGCGCCCCACGGCCCCCGCGCCGCAGCCATAGGCATCTGCCTTGACCACTGCGCTCACTTGCGGCCCGCCCGCGAAAGTGCGCGCCGCCTGCCAGTTATGCACCAGGGCAGAAAGGTCAAAGGTTACCGTGGGCCGGGTCAGGCCATCCAGCGGCATATCGAAGGGCTGGGCGGTCATGCGCGCAAAAACTCCAGTTTCCTTGAGAATCGGGCGCAGTTTAGCGGCATTTCGTTAAGGAAATGAAGGTGTTCGATTACCGATCCAGATTGCTCGGATCGAAATGGTCGTCGGCGACCAGATTGGCGAACTTCGTAATATTGGCCTGGAAGGCGAGGTCCACCTTGCCGGTCGGTCCGTGGCGCTGCTTGCCGATGATGACTTCCGCACGCCCATGCACCCGGCTCATCTTCTGCTGCCACTCTTCGAATTTCTCAAATTCCTCTTCCGCAGGCTTGGCATTCTCTACGTAATATTCTTCGCGGAAGACGAACATGACCACGTCCGCGTCCTGCTCGATAGAACCGGATTCGCGCAAGTCGGAAAGCTGCGGTCGCTTGTCGTCCCGGTTTTCCACCGCCCGGGAGAGCTGAGAGAGTGCTATAATCGGAATATCAAGTTCCTTCGCTAAGGCCTTGAGACCTTGAGTGATTTCCGAAATCTCCTGTACGCGGTTGTCAGTTTTTTTACGGCCCGAGCCGGTGACCAGCTGAATATAGTCGACGATGAGAAGACCCAGGTTGGCATTGCGTTTGAGGCGTCGCGCCCGTGCCGCCAGCGCCGCGATGGAGAGCCCGCCCGTGTCGTCGATATAAAGTGGCACGCGCTCGAGCAGCTCGGAGGTTTCGCGTATGCGTCGGTACTCTTCTTCGTCGATCTGGCCGCGCCGCATGTTCGAGGAGGGCACGCCGCTTTCTTCCGCCAGCAGACGCGTCGCCATCTGTTCCGACGACATTTCGAGTGAGAAAATCCCGACCACGGCGCCATTGGCAACCTTTTCCGTGCCATCGTCCTGCTTCTCAAGGCGATAACCCTTCGCCACGTTGAAGGCGATGTTACAGGCGAGCGAGGATTTCCCCATGCCCGGACGTCCGGCAAGGATGATGAGATCAGAGTTCTGCATGCCGCCGAGCTTGGTGTCGAGGTCCGTAATGCCGCAAGAAAGCCCCGACAAATGGCCATCCCGCTTAAAGGCATTGCCAATCATATGGATCGATTCAGCCAGCGCATCCGGGAAAGCTTTAAATCCCCCCTCATATTTGCCGACTTCCGCCAGTTGATAGAGGTGCTGTTCGGCTTCCTCAATCTGCTGCTGCGGCTCCGTATGAGAGCTCGGATCAAGGGCGGCTTCCATCATGTCTTCGCCGAGGCGAATGAGCCCGCGCCGCATGGCCATATCAAAGATCGCCCGCCCATAGTCGCGCACATTGCGCACGCTGATAAAGGAAGAGGCGAGGAAGGTCAGATAGGAAATGCCGCCCAGTTCCGCCATATCCGCATCATCTTCAAAGCGGGGCTTAAGGGTGACCGGGTCTGCGACATTGCCCTTTTCGATGCGCTGCGCCATGGCGTCATAAATGCGCGCGTGAAGAGATTCGTAGAAATGATCGGGTTTGAGAAAGCCCTGGACTTTGAAAAAAGCTTCGTTCGACACCAGGATCGCCCCCAAAAGCGCCTGCTCTGCCTCCACGTTGCTCGGCTGAATTCGGTCCTTTGAAGGGCCAAAGCCGGCATCAATCACATTGGAGGCGGGGGTGGGGTCGTCCATCGGGATGTCTCTCATAACTCTTAAGGCCACGATAGGCCAGATCAACTGTTCTAGCCAGTCTGTTCCTTAAGAGCAGCAACTATTTCAACCTACCAGTGGATGTTGGGGATAAGATCGGGCGAGAGGCCCTAACAATGGATCCTCATCCTTCGAGACGAATTTCGCGATGCTTCGAGACGAGCCATTCCGGCTCTCCTCAGCATGAGGTCGAAGAGCCATGCAGCCGGGTTCCCGCCTGCGCGGGAACACGAGTGATTATAATTTGTTCCCCCGCGAAGGCGGGGGTCCAGAGCGGGCCAGGTTTGGATCATTTGGTGCCCCCTGGGTTCCCGCCTGCGCGGGAACACGAGTGATTAAAAATTGTTCCCCCGCGAAGGCGGGGGTCCAGAGCGGCCCAGGTTTGCATCATTTGGTGCCCATGGATTCCCGCCTGCGCGGAAACAACAATGTTAAGTGGTGCAGTTCATGAAAAAAGGGCGGCCCCTCGGGACCGCCCTTAATTTCTCGAAAATCAAGAAAGAACTTAGTCTTCTTTGGCTTCTTCTTCGGCAGCTTCATCAGAAGCGGCTTCGGCCGGAGTTTCGTCGGCGAGCGTGTCTTCTGCCTCGTGGGCCAGTTCTTCGTTCTCAAACACTTCTTCGGCCAGAGCCAGAGCTTCTTGCTCTTCGTCGGTCCGATTGCCGATCACGTCTTCACCGCGCGCCTGGCGCTCGGCTTCATCAGCAGAGCGGGCCACGTTCATGACGACCTTGACACTGACTTCCGCATGTAGACGCACAGTGGCGTCATGCAGACCCAGCATCTTGATCGGCTCGCTGACGGAGATCTGGCTGCGAGCAACCGTGAAACCGTTTTCGGTCAGGATTTCAGAAATATCCCGCGGGGAGACAGATCCGTAAAGCTGACCGGCTTCACCAGCCTGGCGCAGAACCACATAAGTGGTGCCTTCCAGCTTGGCAGCAACCGCATCGGCTTCCTTGCGAGCTTCCAGGTTGTTGGCTTCGATCTGCGCGCGCTGAACCTCGAAAATCGCGAGATTTTCTTTGGTAGCCCGGCGAGCTTTGCCTTGGCGCAAGAGATAGTTACGAGCATAGCCGTCTTTGACTTTAACGACATCGCCCATTTGGCCGAGTTTCTCGACGCGTTCCAGGAGTACAACTTCCATGTCTAAATCTCCTCGTGCCTACTTAATGACGTAAGGCAAAAGAGCAAGGAAGCGGGCCCGCTTGATTGCGCGCGCCAGTTCACGTTGCTTTTTGGCGGAAACGGCCGTGATACGGCTCGGGACGATCTTGCCGCGTTCGGAAATAAACCGTTGCAGCAGCTTAACGTCTTTGTAGTCGATCTTCGGAGCATTGGCGCCGGAGAACGGGCAGGTCTTGCGACGACGGAAGAACGGACGACGTGCCGGGCCTGCAGATTTTGAATTCTCAGCCATGACTTATTCCCCTTCCTCTGAACTGATTTCCGGTCGATCGCCATCACGCGAGGGACGCGGACCCCGTGGTCCGTCATCACGGCGCGGGCGACGCTCATCGCGGCCACGCGATTGCATAACGGCAGACGGGCCTTCCTCGTGCTCTTCTACACGAACGGTCATGAAGCGAATGATGTCGTCATTGAGCTTCATTTGGCGTTCCATCTCGGCAACAGCTTCATGCGGCGCCGTGATATTGAGCAGGGCGTAATGGCCTTTGCGGTTCTTTTTGACTTTGTATTGCATCGTCTTCAGACCCCAATATTCGGTCTTTTCGATGCTGCCACCGTTTTCGGTGATCACATTCTTGAACTGGTCAAGAAGCGCTTCGACTTGTTGCTGCGACACATCCTGCCGCGCAATAAGCACTTGCTCGTAAAGAGGCATTAGATACCTTCCTCTATGTTGTTCAACAAGACAGCGGCGCTTGGGGTGAGGGCACCATGCCCCTCCCAAACGATGGTTCACTGGATCCAGAGTGCTTCCACGAGCAGAAGCCTCAAAAACCTTCAAACGAAGGGTGACCCAGGACCGCCGTCCCGGAAAGCGGGGATTTATACGGATTTCTCCCTAAAAATCAAACAAAACGAGCGATTTCTGCCAAATTTTCAGCGGTACGGCAAAAAGGGCTGAAATCCTTGACTTCGAAGGACGCTCAGGCTCTTTATGCCGACAACAAATCACCCTGTTTTCAAACCCTCAGGAATAATTATCCATGAAGCGTGCATTCACCTTTCCCGGACAGGGATCCCAGGCTGTTGGCATGGGGCAGGCCCTGTCGGAGGCCTTTGCTCCAGCCCGCGCCGTTTTTGAAGAGGTCAATGAGGCCCTCGGCCAGGATCTCACCAAACTGATGTTTGAAGGGCCGGAAGAGGCCCTGACCCTCACTGAAAACGCTCAGCCCGCCCTGATGGCCGTTTCCGTGGCGGTGATGCGCACTCTGGAGGACAAGGAGGTCAACCTGGCCCAATCCGCCACTTACGTGGCAGGCCATTCCCTCGGCGAATATTCGGCTCTGGCAGCCTCTGGCGCCATCTCTCTGGCTGACACAGCCCGGCTCCTGAAAACCCGTGGCCAGGCCATGCAAAAGGCCGTGCCCGTGGGTGAGGGGGCCATGGCGGCTATTCTGGGTCTGGACCTGGAAACCGCTCGGGCCGTCGCCGCTGAGGCGGCACAAGGCGATGTCTGCGCCATGGCCAATGACAACGCGCCGGGGCAGGCGGTCCTCTCCGGGTCGAAAGCTGCCATTGAACGTGCCTGCGAGATCGCCAAGGGCAAGGGCGCCAAGCGCGCCATGCTGCTGCCGGTTTCCGCGCCGTTCCATTGCGCCCTGATGGCGCCGGCTGCGGATGTCATGGCGCAAGCTCTGGCCAGCGTCGAAATCAAGGCGCCTGCCGTGCCGCTGGTGGCCAATGTGGCTGCCGAAGCGGTGACGGACCCGGAAGAGATTCGCAAACTTCTGGTGCAGCAGGTCACCGGATCCGTGCGCTGGTCGGAAAGCGTGGCCTGGATGGCCGCTCAAGGGGTCACTCATGTTTATGAGCTTGGTGCTGGCAAGGTGCTGACAGGTCTTGCGCGCCGCATCGATAAATCTTTGACCGGCACCGCCATCGGGACACCCGATGATGTAGAAGCCGTGCTTGCTGAACTCAGCTAAAGGAAAGACAAGAAAACCATGTTTGATCTCACAGGAAAATCGGCGCTGGTGACCGGCGCAACTGGCGGCATCGGCGAAGCCATTGCCGCGAAATTGCACGCCCAGGGCGCCACTGTTGCCCTCTCAGGGACACGCAAGGAAAAGCTGGAAGAAGTGGCGGCCCGTCTTGGCGAGCGCACCCATATTCTGCCGTGCAATCTTTCAGACAGCGCGGCGGTCGACGCTCTGCCCAAGGAAGCTGAAGGCGCTATGGGCCAGCTCGACATTCTTGTCAACAACGCCGGCATCACCAAAGATAACCTCTTTATGCGGATGAAAGACGAAGAGTGGGATGCTGTCCTCCAGGTAAACCTGACGGCTTCCTTCCGCCTCGCGCGCGCTTCCCTGCGCGGCATGATGAAGCGCCGCTTTGGCCGCATCATCTCCATCACTTCTGTTGTCGGCGCCATGGGTAATCCGGGGCAGGGTAACTACGCGGCTACCAAAGCGGGTCTTGTCGGCATGTCAAAGTCGTTGGCCCAGGAAGTGGCGAGCCGCGGCATCACCGTTAATTGCATTGCGCCGGGCTTTATTGAAACGCCGATGACAGATGCCCTGACCGATGATCAAAAGTCAGCCCTGCTCGGCGGCATACCGACCGGCCGTTTGGGTCAGCCCGATGATGTCGCTTTTGGCGTGGTCTACCTCGCGTCTGAAGAGGCGGGCTATATCACAGGCCAGACCCTGCATATCAACGGCGGGATGGCGATGATCTAAGGGTCAGGTGACAAAGGTACTTTTCGCTTTATTTTCAAGTGAATCTGGGTATTTTGCGCGCAGCAAACAGCTCGGGGAGCCTCGCCGGATATAGGTGATTTCAGCGGCTGGTAAAGCGAAAAGAAGTATGATACGAACCCGACTGATGATTGTCCGGGGTCGCACAAAAACCACGGATTAGTGCGGTTTTTTAGGTGTAAAAGCCTGAAAACCGGTGAATCGGAACCGGTGGCCCCCACAGGTTCCAGCCTTAAAATAAGGAATTGAGGGCAAAATATGAGCGATACAGCAGAACGCGTAAAAAAGATTGTTGTCGACCATCTCGACGTAGACGCCGATAAGGTAACTGAAAAAGCCAGCTTTATTGACGATCTCGGCGCTGACAGCCTCGACACTGTTGAGCTGGTGATGGCTTTCGAAGAAGAGTTCGGTGTTGAAATTCCTGATGACGCAGCCGAAACGATCATGACCGTCGGCGACGCCATCAAATTCATCGAGCAAAACGCTTCTTAAATAAGTCGCGCATTATTGCCGTTACGATTGATCAGGCCGTGTTCTGAGTGCCGACCAGCACTAGGGGCGGCCTGTTTTAATTTCGAAGGGAGTAAAGATCCATGCGCCGTGTTGTCATAACAGGAATGGGAATGGTGACCCCTCTGGGGGCAACCCTTGATTCGACCTGGGCTCGTATTCTGGAAGGGAAATCCGGGGCCACCACGATCGATCGATTCGATGCAAGTGATTTGGCTTGCACGGTTGCCTGCGCGCTGCCGACAGAAAACCGTTGGGGTGATGCGCATGGCGGGATGTTTAATCCTGACGACTGGATGGCGCCGAAGGACCAGCGCCGCGTTGACCCCTTCATTGTTTATGGCGTAGCCGCCGCCAAACAGGCGATTACAGACAGTGGCTGGGAGCCCAAGACCGACGAAGATTTCAATCGTACGGGTGTCTACATCGGCTCTGGCATCGGCGGGCTGACAGGCATTGCCGATACGGCCGTTGTGCTGCATGAAAAAGGCCCTCGCCGCATCAGTCCTTTCTTTATTCCAGGTCATCTGGTCAATCTGGTTTCAGGCCACGTGTCTATTGAACACGGCTTTAAAGGCCCGAACCACGCCAATGCCACCGCTTGTTCCACCGGCGCTCACGCCATAGGGGATGCAGCACGGCTGATTATGCTCGACGATGCCGATGTCATGGTAGCGGGCGGCGCGGAATGCGCAATCAACCGCATTGGCATTGCGGGCTTCGCCGCATGCCGAGCACTTTCTACCGGATTTAATGACACACCGGAAAAGGCCTCACGCCCCTACGACAAAGATCGCGATGGATTCGTGATGGGCGAAGGGTCCGGCATCGTGGTTCTCGAAGAACTCGAACATGCCAAGGCGCGCGGCGCGAAAATTTATGCCGAAGTAACAGGCTACGGCCTGTCAGGCGATGCCTATCACATCACCTCCCCGCCCGAAGACGGCAACGGCGGTTACCGCTGCATGCAAGCCGCTCTCAAGCGTGCAGGCCTGCAGGCGAAGGATATTGACTACATCAACTCCCATGGCACATCGACACCGGTGGGCGATGAGATTGAACTTAATGCCGTCACGCGTCTGTTCGGCAAAGATGGTCCGGAAGATCTGGTCATGTCTTCGACAAAATCTTCCATCGGCCACCTGCTGGGGGCCGCGGGGGCAGTCGAAGCCATCTTCTGCGCGCTGGCGATCCGCGATCAGATCGCTCCGCCGACCATCAATCTGGACAATCCGTCGATTGACACACCGATTAATTTGGCGGCAAAAGCGCCCGTCAAAAAGGAAATCAAGGCTGTCCTATCCAATTCCTTTGGATTTGGCGGCACCAACGCGTCACTTATCTTGACCGCGCCGCCCGCCTGATGGGATCATCCTGAAGGGGAAACAGGATCAGGACCCCGTTCTGATTAAGGTGTTTAGTAGCGACGGGAGAGTGACGTGGGAAGTGTGCTGAAGCGAGTCTTGGTGTTTGTGGTGATTGCGGGCGCAATCGTCGGAGCCGGGACTTTCTACTACGGCAAATTGAAATTTGAGGCGCCCGGGCCGGTTGCTGAGGATGGCGCGGCTGAAACCGTGGTGTTGTTGCCCAGCGGCATGAGCGTCAAAGGCATCGCGCGCAAGTTGGAAGAAACGGGTGTTATCCGCGACGCCCGGTTTTTCGAGATTGCGGTTCGAATTCAAAGAGCCGATGGTCGCATGAAGGCGGGCGAATATGCCTTCCCCTCCGGCGCATCCATGGCTGACGTCTCGCGCATCCTCCAGCTTGGAAAATCCATTCAACATAAATTGACCGTGGCCGAAGGTCTTACGACCACGCAAATCCTCAAACTTGTCGAAGAGGACGGCGTTCTGGTCGGTGAGATCAGTGAAGCGCCCAAAGAAGGAACGCTCTTGCCGGAGACCTATCTCTTTGTGCGCTCAACTTCGCGCGACGAAATCATTCAGCGCATGCGTGAGGCGCAGCAAAAACTGATCGACGAGCATTGGGATAAGCGGGCTGATAATCTGCCATTTGATACCATTGAGGACGCCATCATATTGGCATCGATCGTTGAAAAGGAAACGGCTCTGCCGGAGGAAAGGCCGCGCATCGCGGCAGCCTTCGTCAATCGGCTGCGCAAACGCATGCGATTGCAATCGGATCCGACCATCATTTATGGGCTGACGCAGGGCGAACCTCTGGGCCGAGGCATTCGGCGCAGCGAGCTTGACCGGTTAACGCCCTACAACACCTACCTGATCGATGGTCTGCCGCCGACCCCGATTTGCAATCCGGGGATTGAGTCCATCCTGGCGGTGCTCAACCCGCCACAGACGTCAGAGCTCTATTTTGTGGCCAACGGCGAGGGCGGCCATGTTTTTGCCTCCTCCCACGCACAACACATGCGTAATGTCGAGAAATGGCGGCGCATCGAGCGTGAAAGAAAAAAGCGCCAATAGGCCAACACAAAGAGGATCGATATTCCATGACGCTGTCGAGTATGACCGGTTTTGCCAGAGAGGAGGGCGCCTGGAAAGATGATCGATGGGCCTGGGAGCTACGGTCCGTCAATTCAAAAAACCTCGACATACGTGCCCGCATGCCTGGCGCCTTTGAGGGGCTCGAGGCAGAGCTGCGATCCAAGATCGCCAAGGTCATCCGCCGCGGCTCTCTCCAGGTCGGGCTCCATTTTCATCGCGGCGAAACGGCAACTGAGATTTCGGTCAACAAACAGGCTGTGGCACGCCTTCTCGTTGCAATGGAGGAATTGCGCGGTGAGGTCGATGCCGGACCCGTGTCGCTTGAAGGTCTATTGGGCTTGAAGGGGGTCATCGACACCAAAGAGGCTGAGGAGCCGGATGAGGAAAAGCAAGCCCGGCTGGCGGAACTGAAAGCCAGTTTTGCGCGGGCTCTGGAAAAACTCTGTGATTCCCGCGCTCAGGAAGGTGCAAAGCTCGAACCACTCTTGAGCGAACAGGTTGCCCGCATTGAGACCCTGACCGCACAGGCGCGTAAAATCGCCGAGGCAATCCCTGAGGCGCTGCAGACAAAACTGCGAAAACAATTGGACGAACTCCTGAAGGACGGGGCCCCGGTATCGGAAGATCGTTTAGCCCAGGAAATCGCCTTTCTCGTCACCAAAAGTGATATTCGTGAGGAAATTGATCGGCTTGACGCCCATTGTGCGACTGCGCGCGAGTTACTGGGGAATCCAGAGCCCGTGGGCCGGAAACTTGATTTTCTGACGCAGGAGTTTAACCGCGAATCGAATACCTTGTGTTCCAAATCCGCGGATGTGGAATTGACCCGAATAGGCCTCGAACTCAAAACCGTGGTCGACCAGTTTCGCGAACAGGTTCAAAACATAGAATAGAGCTTGGAGCCCCCCATGCCTCAAATTGACGTTCAGCGTCGCGGCCTGATGTTTGTCCTTTCTTCGCCTTCCGGGGCGGGAAAGTCGACCTTGGCGCGCAGCCTCCTGGAAGGCGATGGCGACATCACCATGTCGGTTTCCGTCACGACACGGCCCATCCGCCCTGGCGAGGTGGAGGGCAAGGATTACTGCTTCGTCTCACGTGAAGATTTCGGCCTCATGGTCAATCGGGACGAATTGCTGGAGCACGCCAAGGTATTTGACCATTATTACGGCACGCCCGCCGGACCCGTGGAGGACGCGCTGGCCGAGGGCCGCGATGTTCTCTTTGACATTGACTGGCAAGGCGCACAGCAACTCACCCAGGCTGCCGGCGACGACCTGGTCAAGGTATTCATTCTGCCGCCATCTCGGCAAACATTGGAAGAACGGCTTTTCACGCGCGCCCAGGATTCGGCGGAAGTGGTTGCGGGCCGCATGGCCAAGGCCAATGACGAAATGAGTCACTGGGCTGAATACGACTATGTGATCATCAACGCGGATCTGGAGACCGCCAAACGGCAGGTCCGGGGTATCTTAGAGTCAGAGCGCCTCAAGCGTCGGCGGCAACCGGGTCTGGCAGATTTTGTCAAACAGATACAAGAAGGGCTTTAGGAAGGCATCATGAATAATAAGGACCTCGAAACCTTTGCCCATCTCGTGCCCGAGCGCGACCCGGCATTTCAGCTTAAGCCAGCTTGGAAGCAGTTCGATAGCAAAATGGAAGAAGACGCGCTCAATCTTTGGCGCAAGCACAAAATTCTGCCCCCCGAGGTGGATCCGGCGGATCGGCTGGATCAACTCTGTATCGTCGCATACTATCAAGATCAGCCCGTTGCAATCTCGACTGCCAACATTATGGTTTTAAAATCCGTACAGCAAAAATTTGCTTTCGTGCGAGAGTTCGTTGTGCCGGAGTTTCGGGAGCATGATCTGGCGCGATGGCTCATCGTTGATTCCAAGAGCGTTCTTTCGCATTGGTCACAGCAGAACCCAAAACAGCAAGTCATGGGGCTTGCGGTTGTGATCCAATCCAATATTTTGCAGCATTCAGAAATTCACCAATATCCCCGTTGGCCGCAGACAGGATTGTCCGTCAGCGGTTATACGACGGACGGAGATCAGCTCCGTATGGTCTGGTTCGACCACGCGCTCTTGCCAAAAGCTGATTCGTAGAAATTGACTTAGGTCAGTTGGCAGAAGGATTCCATTCGCGAATCGTTCTCAAGGCGGTGTGCGAGTACCGTTCAGCGCGTCATTTGGCGCTTTCTAGCAGAATTAGAAATAATCTTTGTCAGGATCAATTTGAAGTACGTTAACTATAGTGTTAAGGTCCGAAGGGTTGTGTGTTTGCGTATGTTTTCCAAAAAAAGAACTAAGGGTGGTTAAAATGAAAAAGCATCTCTTGGCGTCAACAGCAGCGGCTGCAGCACTGACCGCTCCGAGTTACGCCGGTAATTATGTAACAGGCTTTGGGGGGGTAAACCTCCTTGATAACCAAAACGTGCATATCAATGCACCTCTTCTGACAACGGGATTTGGTCCTTATACAGATACCAATACGAATACCAGCAGCTCGGTTGTGACATCGAGCTGGCTGTACACATATGGGGGCACAAAATCACTCTTCATGGACTTCAATGGAGAGTATGACTTCGACAATGGCTTTGTGATTGGCGCAGCAATGGGCTGCGACATAGATGCAATCCCTGGTCTGAGTGTAGAAGGCGAGCTTGCCTATCGCAAAAATGACTTTGATCTGCAGGGCGACCTTAAGATTGGCTATCATGTGCGCAAATATGTGACAAAGCACAATCTTCTAAGTTCAACCACGAAATACACCTCTTATCAGATTGCGTTTTCAGTCAACAATTTCCCGACGACCATTTATTTTGGCAGTAACACATATTATGTGAGCGACCTTCTGCCTGATGGTAGCGGTGATGTGACGTCCTTCTCGATCATGGCCAACGTCTGGTATGAGTTTGGCACCTCCGGGCCTATCAAACCTTATGTCGGCGGCGGTGTTGGTTGGGCCAAAGTTGAAGTCGATATGGGTGGCGCCAGCGGCGATGACTCCGGTCTGGCTTGGCAGCTCGGCCTGGGTGTCTCCTACGACCTGAGCGACAAGACCTCATTGCGGCTTGAGTATCGCCGCTTCCAAGTCAACGGCCTCGATATTACTGATGGCGGCGTTAACCTCGGATTTGAGGACTACGAAGCCGACAATGTGATTGTTGGCGTGAAGATGAAGTTCTGACCCGAAGCCCAGTCAATAACATTCAAGACGGCGCTCCCATCGGGGCGCCGTTTTTTTTATGAATGAGAGGCAAAACTTCGCGCCAGGGCGCAGAACTCCTCAATGGTCAAGGTTTCGGCCCGCCGGGTGGGGTCAATCCCCGTGGTCTCAAGAAGAGACTGCGCGTCACCGCCGAGGGACTTGAGGCTTTGCCGCAGCATTTTCCGTCGCTGACCAAATGCGGCGGCGACAACTTGCTCCAAGGCCGCCAGGTCTGCTTCGAACAAAGGTTTTGCGCGTGGTGTCAAGCGCACAATGGCGGAAGTCACCTTGGGCGGCGGCGTAAAAGCCTGGCGCGGCACTTCAAATAGCAGATCGGCTTCGGTCCGCCATCCGCAAATAACCGACAGGCGCCCGAAGTGTTTGTCACCTGGCTGCGCGACAATGCGCTGGGCGACCTCTTTTTGAAACATCAAGGTGAGTCCCTCGTAAAATGGAGGCCATGTCTCACAGGTGACCCATTTGATCAGCAGAGCGGTTCCAATGTTGTAGGGCAAATTGGCAACGACTTTGATGGGGCCGTTAAGTTCCGCCAAAAGATCGGATTCATTGAGAGACAAGGCATCGCCGGGGATCACATCCAATCGCCCAGGATAGGCTGCGGAAATCTCTTGAAGCGCAGCAAGACAGCGCTCATCTTTTTCAACCGCGATCACTTTTCGGGCGCCCTCGGCCAGCAGCGCCCGGGTTAAGCCTCCCGGACCTGGCCCAATTTCGAGGACTGTCGCCTCATGATGATTTCCGGCAGCACGCGCAATTTTGCGCGTCAAATTGAGATCCAGCAGAAAGTTCTGCCCTAAAGACTTTTTAGCTCTCAGGCCATGGGCGTCAATAACGTCGCGCAGGGGCGGCAGCGTGCTCATAAATCTGTCTTGGAATAGGCGTCGCGGCGCGCGGCGATAAAATCTGCCAGGATGAGAGCGGCCTCAAGACTGCGCGGCGAGGCCTGGCCCGTCCCAGCCAGATCGAGAGCCGTCCCGTGATCAGGTGACGTCCGCACAAACGGCAGTCCGTGCGTCGAGTTCACGCCAGCGTCAAAATCAATCGTTTTCAGGGGAATGAGGGCCTGATCGTGGTACATGGCCAGAACCGCATCATACTCCTGACGCGCTGCAGCATGAAACAGCGTATCGCTTGGCAGGGGCCCTTTAATGTCGAGCCCTTCGCCTTGCAGGCGTTCAATGGCTGGCGCAATGATATCAAGCTCTTCACGGCCGAGCGCGCCGCCTTCGCCCGCATGAGGGTTAAGGCCTGCCACGACGATCCTTGGGCGCTGAAATCCAAAGTCCTGCCGCAGGGCCAGATCCAGTTGCCGCGCCACGCCCTCAATCAACGTTGAGGTCAGGCTCTCGATGGCCATGCTCAGCGGAAGGTGACTGGTAACAGGCACCACTCGGAGCGCTTCGTGGGAAAGCATCATCATGGGCGTGAGGTCGGCAGCGGGCACTGAGGCCTGACGCGCCAAAGCGCCCAGGTATTCTGTGTGTCCTGGGTGCTGAAAGCCCGCCTCATAAAGCACGCTCTTTTGAAGGGGATTGGTCACAACCGCTGCCGCATCACCGGCCAGACAGGCCGCGACGCCCGCATCGATGGCGGCAATGACAGTGTCAGCCGTCTGCGGGGAGGGGACGCCCAGCTCCGGCGTTGCCTGAAGCGTGCATGAAAGCACCGGCAGGGCTCGATCAAAGATATCCAAAGCATCGCGGGGCGTGTCGATCTTGGCCAGAGGCACAGACAGGCCCAATCTCTGACTCAGATGGCGCAGCCACTCAATATCAGCAATCAGATAAAACGGCGGTATGCCGTTTCTCTTCCGCCGTGACCAGGCTTTCAGCGTAATTTCAGGGCCGATCCCCGCCGGCTCGCCCATAGTCAGAGCGATGGGGCGCCTCATCGTCATCGGTTGTCAATGATGGCATCATTGCGCAAGTCGCGCATGTGACGGCGGGCGAGCATGGAGAGTTGCTGGTTAAACAACCGGCCCTCTATCTCGTCCCGGCTGGGCAGCTCTGCAACCGCATCTTCTTTGGCACAAAGGGCGATTACTTGAAATCCTTGCTGCGACAGCATCGGCTGGGACACCTGGCCGACCTCCAGCTGCAACACGGCGCCTTTGAAGGTATCCGGCAGCTGAGAAATCACAATTTCCTGCGGGTCGGCGAGTTGAGCCGTAGGAAGTTCAGCCTTGAGAGCTGAAAGGCCATTGCAGGAATGCACTTTGCTGGTGAGCGAGTAGATATAATTGGCCGCCGCCGCGATCTCTTCTTGAGCAGATTCCAAATCCACAGGCACCACCAGACGGCGCAAGGTAACCTTGGCATTCATGACATCTCCGGCGCCCGCTTCTTTTTTGTTGCGCAGGGCCAGAATGTAATAGGCATTAACGGTGCGGATCGGCTGTGTAATTTCACCAATGCGCAGACTAGGTAAAACCGCATCCAGCTCCGGGGCCAGCTGCCCTTGCTGAATCCAGCCAATATCTCCGCCCTGACTGGAAGAGGCGCTTTGCGAAAACTGCCGCGCCAAATTGGCGAACTGGGCGCCGCGCTGCAGCTGTTCATACAGGTCATTTGCCGCGCCCTTCACCTGGGCGTCCTTGTCGGGCGATTCAATTTGCAGGACGATTTCAGACACCATGTATTGCGCCTCGTTGGCGCTTTCCAATGTCTGCTGATAGACCGTGTCGACTTCCTCATCGGTCACCGAAACCCGAGACGCAAACATCCCTCGGACAATTGTCTCCCAGGCAATGTCAGCGGCGATCTGACGGCGCAGGGTGGTCACATTGGTGTTGTTATCGTTCAACAATTTGATGATTTGCTCGACAGTCATGTTGTTGTCCGCGGCCATCGAGGCGATCGCGTCATCAACTTCTTGCGTCGTGATTTCAACATCCAGCTCACGCGCTTCCTGAATCTTCAACGTCTCGTCAATCAACGTGCGGAGAACCTGATTGCGGATCCGTTCCAGATCGGCACCCTCGGCCTTTACGCCGGAAGAGAAAATCACCAGATTGACGCGCTGCTGCACATCGTAGTTGGAGATCACCTCGTCATTGACGACGGCAGCAATTCCGCCCACGTCTTCACCGCCAAGGACAGGTCCGGAAAGCGGCGCCAGTAGTAAAATCGCTAGAAACGCGGCGCGGACGTTCGTGAACGCCATGGCCAGGGATCTGAAAATCATCAACTCATCCAATGCTACAAGGCCAATCCAGGCCCTTTTTAGACCGCAAATGCGGCTGAATTTTGCCGCCAGAATACAAAGAAATGTCGCAAAATCAACGACTTCTATTTTTACCCTCACCCCAGCGTGGTCAGACGAATCCGGAAGAAGATCGAAGTCGCCGGTTCAATGTCCCGGAACCGGGTAAAACGACGCCGAACGGCGATTTCAAACTCTGTACACTCGTCTTTATAAACAAAGCTCGCCTGGGCTTTGACCATCTCCCCATCCGCCAAATTTCGCCGCCCATTGGCTTGAAATGACCAGTTTCCGTGGATTTTGAGGTGAGTTTCGCCGCTCAGCTCCTCCCGTTCTTCCAGACCGCTGGCCGACAGCTCTGCGGCAAGCTTCAGATAGCCCAATTTCAGGTTGTAGTCTGGTGTTCCCCCCATGAGGTCGACCTCATTTCGCCGGAAATTCAGATCGTCTTTGTCCAGCCGGAAGCGGTGTGTCATGGAGAAATATTCAGATGGAGACAGAATCAACCGTCCGACATAGTCAGAATTGGTCTCATCCAGCCCTGTGGTCGGGTCGAACAGGGTGCTTTCTTTGAGACGGAAGCTCTGGCCAAACATAAAGCTGTTTTCGCCCGAGCCCCGACCGACGAAGGTGGCCTGTAGGCCGATATTCAGCCGCACACCGTCTTCGTGACGATCCAGGCCGGGAAAGCGGTTGTCGGAAAACAGATTTGTGTCGTCAAACTCAAAGCTCAGGCTGTCCTCGTTTGGGATCTCATCCGGGTTGCCGCCATAGGGGCTAATGGCCAGTTGCGCGATGGGTTCGAGGATTTGGGTAACGGCCCCACGGTTGCGATAGAGGGGATAGCGCCATTCGGCTCCCATAGTGGGGATCACCCGGGCGGTAAACTCCTCGTCTTTTTCGGAGATTGCAGTCGTGCTCTCAAAAAGCTCGGTGGAATGATAGACATCCGCGCGCACCCGGCCAAACAGCCTGAAGAGGTGTCCGCCCTTTGTCGAAAAATTGCGTGACCAGCTCGGTTCGATCGACAGGCGCTGCGTATCGGTGCCTTCTTCGCGCCAAAGAGAAAGTCCGCCACCCTTGACCGAAAGTGTGCCGCCGAAGACGGGGGTGTCGTGGAAATATTCAAAGGTTGTGTTCGGCAGAACAACAGGGGTGACCCCGAGGACATCCTTTTCCCGCAAGCTGACGAAATAGAGACTTTCAATGTTCGTATAATTCCGTCCCACGGATTGGGAGGCGTATAGCCGATTGGTAAGAACGTCTTCGTCCGAGATGTCGTAACGTTTCAGATAGGTGTCATCACTGGTCAGACCAATGTTAAAGCCCCAGTCCCAATCGTTATAAAGTTCAAACTCACCGGTGCCGAAGAGGTGGTTCCGGTTGTCGGTGCCTTCGATCGTGTTGCCAAAGGCATCCCGCCTGGAGGGCTGGGTAACACTGCCGTCAAATTGAAACTGACCCGTATGGGTTCGCATGCGGAACTCACCCTTAAACACCGGCGCTTCCTCCGACATCAGGAAGGGCGTCAAGGTCATGTCATAATTCGGGGCCAGAACAAAATGATAAGGCGTTTCGATAAAGTTGCCGAGGTCAGACGAGTTGCCGATCCGAGGAACCAGAAAGCCGGACACACGCGGCACTGTTGGATCCGCATGACTGAAGTAGGGCGTGTAAAAGACAGGAACGCCGCCAAACTCGAGATAGGCGTGGTTATAGCTGATGGATTGCGCTGCCTTGTTGTGCGTGATCTTCAAGGCCTTGATCCGCCACAGCGGAACGGTGTCCCCTGTGGACTTGCAGACTTTACACGGACTGTAGACCGCGTTTTCCATCTGCAGGATATCGCCTTGCCGGTGCACCTTTGCTGCAGCCATGCGGGTGTTTTCGTCGAGCAAAACACCCATGGTGTAAATGATGCCGTCTTTCAGTGCGCCATCAAGCTCGACTTGTTCGGCGAAAATGACACCGCCATTTTCATCCTGAATTGAGACGCGCCCTTTTGCGATAATTTGATTGGTATTCTGATTATACGTCAGCTCATCGGCCATGAGCGTGCGCCCATCGTGCGTCGCTTCTACATTGCCGCGCGCGATATAAAGACCAAGCTCCGGATCGAAGAGCGCTTCATCGGCTTCAAGGAGCACACTGCCTTCATCCAATGGGTTGGGAGCTGAGGAGGGCTCAGTGGTATGGGAAGGGGTGTCGGCGCGCACGGGCACCAGGGCACTGCTGCTCATCAACAACGCCGCCAGGCATTGTGCCGCAACACGAGATTTATTTGCACGCATCGCCATCGAGGACCCCTTACCCGTCTTCCAAATGGAACAGCATCGTCGTGCCCCCAAGCGCGGCAATACCGGTGGGCGCCCAGGCCGCAAGAGCAACCGGTAGGCTGCCTGACAAACCAAGCGCTTCCGTGAGGTCAGTAAAGAAATAAAGGCCAAATCCAGTCATAATTCCCGCGAAGATGAGACGTCCAATCCCGCCAAGACGGGCCATGCGCAATGAGAAGGTAGCGGCAATCAGGATCATCGCACACAAAAGCAAAGGCTCAGACAAAATAGAATGCCAGTGGATTCGATGTCGTGTCGCGGAAAATCCGGCTGTTTCGGCCATTCGGATAAAGCGCGGCAGCTCCCAGACAGACATGGTGTTGGGGCTGGCGAAGCTGTCTTCGATGTCGTCAATCGTGAGGGTCGTGGGCACACTGTATTCAGCGTGGAACTGCGCCTCGGTGTCCAGGTCACTGATCCAGGCGTCTTTCAATTGCCAGCTCATGGCGCTCAGCTGGGCCTCTTTGGCATCAATCCGGTATTGGAACTCGTCACCGCCTTTATAAAAGAGCAAGACGACCTGCTCCAACCGAAGACCTTGATCGTGGACTTCGACCGCATGAACCACGCTCTGGTTATTACGATCCCCTTGTCGCAGCCAGAGACCGCTGCTGGAGACCGACAGCTGGCTTTCCTGGCCGTCGACATAGCGTGCTTCCAGCCGCTCATATCGGGCATTCATCGAAGCGGCAAAAGGGTTGAAGGCGGCGACCATAAAAATGCCAAGGAAGAGCCCGATCCCAAGGGCCGGCGCCAGGAACTGCCAGACAGAGACCCCCGCCGCCCGCGCGACAACCAGCTCGTGACTGCGGGTCAACCGGGTAAAGGTCCACATGCCGCCAAATAGCACCGTAAACGGTACAAGTTTTTCAGCCAGCCCGGGCAGCTTTGAAAGGCTCATGGAGAGCATGAGACCAAACTCCACGCCTTCGCGGCCGCCAAATTTGCGCAGCGTTTCAACAAAATCGATCACGAAGACCAGCATCAGCACGGCGAATAAGACGATGAGAATACCGGTCAGGAATTGCCGCCCGAGATAGCGCGTGAGGGTCAGAGACAGTCTCATGCTGGTTCCTCCGCCTCAGGGGGGTGGGGCAAAAGCGGTTTGCGGCCCGGGATAGGGATATTCCATTTGTCGGCATGGCGGCGCCAGTCAGACAAAAGAAATAAACACACGCAAATCGTGCCAATGGGCAGCGCATATTGCAGGACCGCCAGAATGGTTGCCGAAGACGTGGCGTTTTGGGCGGCAAAGCCGAAGATACGGACAATCAGGACGGCAATGCCTGCAGGCAAGAGGCGCCGCCCGCTGCCGCGACGACTGAACGTCCCTCCGGCAATAGCGACCACGGCAATGAGCGAAAAAGCGATATTATAAAACGGCGAAGCGAGGCGATTGTGCCCCTCCGCTCGCAGCCGATTGGCATTGTTGGCGTCCCAGGGTTTGGAAAGGTCGGGTGTAAAGAGCTCTGATAAATAGCGCTCGCGATATTCCCGCCGCACTTCTGTGCGTTCGGAGATGAAGGTCGAAAGATCCAGGGAGTATTTGTCAAAACTTGTGTAGGCCGGTGCCAGATTCTCATCAAAGACGGTTTGAATATTGCCCTTTTGCATGATCAGCTCGGGCTCTCTGTCTTTGCGGATAAGAATACCGCTTTCCGCCATATAGGTAATGGGGTGGTTGTTGGTCACCGTGTCATAGACCAGGATGCCTTTAAGCTCACCCGTGCTTGTCGCCTCGCGAATATAGACCGTCAGCCCCTTTGACGGGTTGGTAAAGGTGCCTTCCTTGATGAGCTGTGTCGCGAGATCTGAACGGATTTCATAGACCTTGTCTTTCATGGCCCGGTAACTCGAGGGCATCAGATAGAGATTAAGAAAAACGTTCACCACGAAAGCCAGACCGGAGAGCGCCAGAATGGGTACCGCGATATGTAGTTTGCTGTAACCGGCGGACCACATCACCACCAACTCGCTGTCGTTTTGCAAATGGTGAAGGGTGTAGAACGTGGCACTAAAAAGTGCGATCGGCAGGACATCGGACAAGAGGCTCGGCAGCATAAGGATGCTCAGATAGACAAAGACACCGGCCGACTGACCCCGGTTGACCACCAAGTCGAGCATTTGCAGCGACTGGGTCAGCCAGATGATCCCGCCCAAAATGAGCGTGAAGAAGAACAGCGGCCCCGCTGCCTGCGTAAAAATATAACGGGCCAGCCTATTCATCGGTCCCCATCTTGTCCTTTCCCCTGCGCCGCCCTATAGATAGGGCCATGAGTCTGAAAAACCCCGGTTCTCGGGGCCTCAGGAGGCATAGACTAGCCTGTCGGCCCATGCAAGGCCAAGTATCACGTGGTCCTATGGTAAAGCCCTGAGAATTCAGCCAGATTTGGATACCAAGGAGGAAAATCCCCGTGAATATTACCTTTGCAAAGAAAGCTCTGCCAAAAGGCGGCGCCCTGGCTCTGACCGTATGTGATGGCGCAGCGCTGGGCCCTCTTGGCGAAAGCCTCAACAAACGCACAAAAGGCGTTCTGAAAGAGGCCATGAAAGCCGCCGAATTCAGCGGGAAAAAGGGTCAATCTGTCGAGATTATTGCGGCGCGCGGCACCTCAATTGACCGGATTATCCTATTCGGTCTGGGTAAACCGGGAGATTTTGAGGCCAATGGGCTTCAGACGCTTGGCGGGCGTTTTGTCAACGCTAACCTTGGCAAAACCAAAATGATCTCATTGGCCGTGGACCTGCCCAAGGGCGTGGCCATGAGCGAAGCAGACGTGGCGGCCAATCTGGCCTTTGGGGTGACCCTCGGCGCCTATCGCTTCAACAAATATCACACCAAGCTGAAAGCCAATGAAAAGCCGAAGTTAAACAAGGTGGCCATGCTGGTGGACGAGCTGGCCGAAGCGCGGGCCGCCTGGAAGCCCATGCACCATCTCAGCGATGGGGTGATTCTGGCCCGCGATCTGGTCAACGAGCCAGCCAATATTTTGAACCCGAAAGATTTTGCGGCCCGCTGCAAGGCGCTGGGTGACCTGGGCGTCAAAGTCAAAGTGCTCGGTGAGAAGCAAATGGCCGACCTCGGCATGGGGTCTTTGATGGGCGTTTCCCGTGGCAGCGCCAACGAAGCGCAGCTCATCTTCATGGAATGGATGAACGGACCAAAAGACGAAAAGCCGGTTGCCATTGTCGGCAAGGGTCTGACTTTCGACTCCGGTGGGATCTCCATCAAGCCTTCGGGCGGCATGGAGGACATGAAGGGTGACATGGGCGGCGCGGCTGCCGTGACCGGTCTTATGTCTGTTCTGGCGGCGCGTGATGCCAAGGTTAATGTTGTCGGCGTTGTCGCTGCGGTTGAAAACATGCCCGATGCAGATGCCCAGCGTCCCGGCGACATCGTCACCGCCATGTCGGGCCATACCATTGAGGTCATCAATACGGACGCAGAAGGGCGTCTCGTGCTCGCCGATGCCATGTATTACACGGCGACCCAGTATAAGCCGAAGAAGATGGTGGATCTCGCCACCTTGACCGGCGCCATTGTCATTGCTCTCGGCCACGATCAGGCAGGCCTCTTTACCAATAGCGATATGATGGCCGAGGAACTTCTGGCCGCTTCCAAAGCTTCCGGTGAAGGCCTATGGCAGATGCCGCTCAATGATGTTCACCGCAAAAACGTGAAGTCGAAATTTGCCGACCTGCGCAACTCCACTGGCCGCGATGCGGGGTCTTCTTGCGCCGCCGCTTTTCTGGAGCCGTTCTCCAATAAAGTAGCCTGGGCGCACCTTGATATTGCGGGGACGGCCTTTGCCGCCCCTCACAATCCCCTGTGTCACTCCTGGGGCGCGGGTTACGGCGTGCGGCTGCTCAACCAGTGGCTTGCTGATAACGAAGAGGCTGAATGAGCACTTCAGGACCGGAAATCTGGTTCTACCACTTGGAACAGTGGACCCTTGACCGCGCTTTGCCGCCGCTCCTGGAAAAAACCCGGGAGCGGGGCTGGCGCGCTTTGGTGAGAGGCGGTGTCGAGGAGCGCTTGCCGTCTCTGTCCAATACGCTTTGGACTTACCGCGATGATGGGTTTTTGCCGCATGGGCTGAGCACCGAGCCGCATGCGGACCGACAGCCCATTCTCCTCACCATGGAGCAGGAAAATACCAATCAGGCCAACGTGCTCTTTTTAATCGATCAGGCCGAGCGCGGCGATGTTTCTCAGTTTGAACGCTGTATTCTGGTCTTTGATGGCAATGACGCCGAGGCTTTGGCCGCTGCCCGCCAAGAGTGGAGACGCGCCAAGGAAGAGGGGCTTCCTGTTTCCTATTGGCAACAGGGTGAAAGCGGCGGCTTTGAAAAAAAGGCGTGAGGGTCGCTGTGTGCGAACAAGGCCCGACTGGGCCTCGGCGCTTATGCGCCGCCCTCGCGGAGGCACGAGCGTGAGCGAATTGCCGTGAGCGCTAAGAAAGTTCCGCCACGGACGCCCGATGCAACGTTTGATACCTCATCCTGAGGAGTGAGCTTTGCTCGCGTCTCGAAGGATGAGGCCTTTTTGCACTCATGCTTCGAGACGATCCCTTTGGGCTCTCCTCAGCATGAGGGTATTGTTTTGAAAAGCTGGACCCCGCGATCAAGCGACGGGGTGACATAAGGCATCTACCCCAACTCCGCCTCGGCCTCTTGCAAGGCTTCAGACGCTTTGAGCCATTCCTCTTCGGCATCTTCTAAAAGGCGCCCAAGCTCGGCGCGCTTTTTAGCGAACCGAGCGGCCCGTTCCGGCTGGTCGTTATAGATATTCGGGATTGCCAGGGCATTTTCGATTTTTGCCTGATCTTCCTCAAGCCTTGCCATCAACTTTTCCGCCGCGCGGACGCGTTCGCGCATCGGGATCAGAACCTTTCTGAGTTCCGCTGTGGTGCGCCGCGCCTTTTGACGTTCATTCACCGGCTTGGGTTTGCGTGGACCTTCCACCGCGTCCGGTGAACCGGGTCTTCCGAGCAGCAGATTCTGATAATCATCCAGGTCGCCCACGTAGGGCTTAACCGTGCCATCGGCGACGAGCCAGAGACGATCTGCGCAGGTTTCCACCAAGTGGCGGTCGTGCGAGATCAAAACCACGCAGCCTTCATATTCATTGATCGCGTGAATGAGCGCTTCCCGGCTGTCGACGTCCAGGTGGTTCGTCGGTTCGTCGAGGATCAGGATATGCGGCCCTTTAAAGGTGGCTATGGCCAGGAGCAGTCTTGCTTTCTCGCCGCCGGACAGAAGTTTGACCTTCACATCCGCTTTTTCATAGGAAAAGCCTGCCGCGCCAGCGCGTGCCCGCACCTGGGCAATCGTGGCCTCGCTTCCCATCAGGGCGCGGAAGTGATCATAGGGTGTCTCTTCCGGATTGAGCTCATCAAGCTGGTGTTGCGCAAAATAGGCGATCTCCAGCTTTTTTGAGCGCCGGAGGTAGCCGTCCATATGTCCAAGCCGCCCGGCGATGAGCTTGGCAAAGGTGGATTTACCGTTACCGTTGGCGCCGAGAAGGGCAATCCGGTCATCCATGTCAATGCGCAGGTTGATGTCTTTCAGGATCGGCTTGCCGGGCTCATATCCAACGGCAGTTCCTTCTAGTCGCACGATGGGCGAGCGCATTTCGCTGGGGTTTGGAAAGTTGAACGGAATGGTGCGTTCTTCGGTGACCGAAGCGATGGGCTCAAGACGGGCAATGGCCTTGAGGCGACTTTGTGCCTGCTTGGCCTTGGTAGCCTTGTAGCGAAAGCGCTCAACGAAGCTTTCCATGTGCTTGCGCTGCACTTCCTGCTTGGCTTTCATTTTCATTTGCAGTTCTTGCTGCATGCGCCTGGTGCGCTCGAAATAATCATAGCCGCCGCCGTAGACCTTCAGGCCTTTGCCGTCCAAGTGCAGGATGTGATCCACAGCCTTATTGAGCAGGTTGCGGTCGTGGCTGACCAGCAGCACCGTATGGGGATAGGCCCTGAGGTAATTCTCAAGCCAGATCGTGCCTTCCAGATCGAGATAGTTGGTCGGCTCATCCAGCAGCAAGAGGTCAGGCTCCGCAAACAAAACCGCCGCCAGGGCGACGCGCATCCGCCAGCCGCCGGAAAATTCCGAGCAGGGCCGAGCCTGTGCTTCGGTGTCGAACCCGAGCCCACTCAAGATAGTGGCAGCTCTTGCCGGCGCCGCGTGGGCGCCAATGTCGATAAGGCGGAGCTGAATGTCTGAGATTCGGGCCGGATCAGTGGCAGTTTCAGCCTCCTTGAGAAGTTCAAAGCGCTCCTTGTCCGCCTCCAGAACCGTCTCAAGCAGGGTCTTGGATGAGGAAGGGGCCTCCTGCGCGACAGCGCCCACCTTGGCCCTCTTGGGATAGGAGACGGAGCCCGATTCGGCATGGATCTCCCCCTGAATGAGGCGCAGAAGCGTGGTTTTGCCCGAGCCGTTGCGCCCGACAAAGCCCACCTTATGGCCAGCGGGAATCGCGGCTGTCGCCTTTTCCAGGAGAAGCCGTCCATCAATCCGATAGGTGAGATCGTTCACGTGTAACATGGGGCCCGCTCATATCACTTCTTGCCCTCAATCCAAAGCGCCGTTATAACCCGCGCCAAATCGACCTTTTTGGATAGAAAACAAAGGAAATTTCCCATGGCTCTCGAGCGCACCTTTTCCATCATCAAGCCGGATGCAACGGCTCGCAATCTCACTGGCAAAATCACCGCCATGCTGGAAGACGCTGGCCTGCGCGTGGTTGCTTCCAAGCGCATCCACATGACCCAAGAACAAGCCGAAGGCTTCTACGCGGTCCACAAAGAGCGTCCTTTCTTTGGTGATCTGGTCGCGTTCATGACCTCCGGTCCGGTTGTGGTTCAGGTGCTCGAAGGCGAAAACGCTATTCTCAAGAACCGCGAAACCATGGGCGCCACCAACCCGGCAGAAGCTGCCGAGGGCACCATCCGCAAGACCTTTGCTGAAAACATTGAGCGCAACTCCGTGCACGGCTCCGATGCGCCTGAAACAGCCGCTCAGGAAATCGCCTACTTCTTCACCGACGCTGAAATCGTCGGCTGAACCAAAGTCTTTTAGACGTATTGGGCCTCGTGAGAAATCACGGGGCCTTTTTTTATCTGGTTCCCCCGCGAAGGCGGGGGCAGGGGCAAAACAATCAGCCCTCATCCTGAGGGTGAGCGTAGCGAGCGTCTCGAAGGATGATAAAACAAGGCCCCGCCCTTCGAGACGCGCTCCGCGCTCCTCAGGGTGAGGCAAGTTTTAACGAGCTTGCTAATCCACAAACACCGCGCGGCCATTATCATAAGTGACTTTGCCTTCCGAAATCATCCGTACACAGAGCGGATAGAGCGTGTGTTCTTCAACAAGGATGCGGGCGGCGAGGGTGTCTGGCGTATCATCCTCCATGACCGGCACAGCCGCCTGGCCGATGATCGGCCCACCGTCGAGTTCGGCGGTGACAAAGTGAACCGTACAGCCTGAAATTTTGACACCTGCCTTGAGGGCTTGTTCATGCACATGAATGCCCGGGAAGGAGGGAAGGAGCGAGGGGTGGATGTTGATATTGCGGCCAAGCCAGTGATTGACGAATGTCTCCGTCACGATGCGCATGAAGCCTGCATTGACAATGAGCTGAGCGCCTTCGGCCTCCAGCGCTGCCGTCATGGCATCTTCGAAGGGTTCGCGCCCGTCATAGGCTTTGTGATCAATGGTGAGGGTTTTGATGCCGGCAGCTTGCGCCTTTTCAAGTCCCGCCGCGCCCGGGCGATTGGAGATCACCAGCGCCACTTCTGCCGGAAATTCCGGGTCCTTGCAGGCCTCAATGATCGACATCATGTTGGAGCCGCGCCCGGAGATGAGAATGCCGAGTTTCAGCCGTGCCATGTGGTTAGAGCCCCAGCGCGCCGGTGGTCGAGACCCCTTCGCCCGCAACAAGGGTGCCAAGGGTAACAACCCGCTCGCCTGCCTCGGTGAGTTGCTCTGCTACCCCGGCCGCTTGTTCAGCGGCGACAATCACCACCATGCCAATGCCGCAATTGAAAGTGCGCAGCATTTCTTTCGGGCCAATGTTGCCGAGTTGGTCGAGCCATTTAAAAACGCCCGGGACCTCCCAGCTTGAAAGATCGATTTCTGCGCCGAGGCCCTTAGGCAGAACCCGCGGGATATTCTCGATAAAACCGCCGCCTGTGATGTGAGCCAGACCCTTGATCTCGCCCGCGCGGATCACCGGCATCAGGCTCTTCACATAGATGCGAGTGCCGATAAGGAGCGCCTCACCGATGCTCATACCCTCGGCAAAGGGGGCAGGAGCCCCATAGTCGATGCCATTGTCGGCGACGAGCCGCCGCACCAGGGAAAACCCGTTCGAGTGCAGCCCATTGGAGCCAAGCCCCAGGATCACGTCACCGGCCTGCATTTCCTTCGGCAGCAAATGTCCGCGCTCGGCGGCTCCCACCGAAAAGCCCGCGAGATCATAGTCGCCTTCGCTATACATGCCGGGCATCTCGGCGGTTTCCCCGCCGATGAGCGCCGCGCCGGCCTGGCGGCAGCCCTCCGCGATCCCGGCAATGATATCGGTGCCCGCGCTCACATCCAGCGCGCCGGTGGCGTAGTAATCGAGAAAGAAGAGGGGTTCGGCGCCCTGAACGATCAGGTCGTTGACGCACATCGCCACAAGGTCAATGCCCACGGTGTCATGCTTGCCCACATCGATGGCGATCTTCAGCTTGGTGCCCACGCCGTCATTGGCCGCCACCAGAATAGGGTCAGAGAAACCCGCGGCCTTCAGGTCAAACAAGCCGCCAAAACCGCCGAGCTCGCTGTCGGCGCCCGCGCGCCGTGTTGACTTGGCGAGCGGCGCAATGGCCCTGACGAGCGCATTCCCGGCATCGATATCGACGCCCGCATCTGCGTAAGTGTAACCGTTTTTCTTGGGGTCCGACATGTCGGGTCCAGCGTTAAGGAACGATTCTGTTAGGTTCGCGCCTTAAAGCACACAAAATGCGCGCCGGATCAAGTCTGATCTGACCCGGATCACTTAAAGCCTTCGATTATGTCGCCACTCGCGACCAGGCGCTCCATCTCACCTTTGTCGTGAGCAACCACCAGCTCGACATCAGGCGCGGCATCCGAGAGCTTTTTAAGGGCTTCGAGCTGCTTGAAAACAGTTGCGCGGTCCTCATGCAGGAAGATCCAGCTCATCAGCCGCGGCCTGCCTGCGCCCGTGCGCACGCTCTCCATGCTCCAGGCAATGTCACCGATGAACAGAAATTCCCGCCCATCTTGCAACTGCACCAGCACCATTTGGCTGCCAGGCGAATGTCCCGGCGTTTTGATGAGCGCCACTCCAGGCATCAGCGCGCGATAGTCCACATAGGAGATCGGCACATAGCCCTCCAGCGCGTCTTCCGGGAAAGCCGCAGGGTCTTGCCGCTCGGGGTGGTTGACCTGCTCTTCAGTGAGGTCGGTGACATCAAGAATCTCTTGAAGCTGGGGGTGAAGCGTGAGCCCGCCAATGTGGTCGGGGTGTTCGTGGGTCAACACGATCTTGGCAGCCTGGCTCATGGCATTTTGCATGGCTTGATAGGCATCCATATCAAAGGCCGTGTCGTCAGATAGACCCTTGGCCAGAGCTTCATCTTCAGCCGTGTCGATGATGAGGGTCGAACCATCTTCAAAGACGACCTGAAAGGAATAGATGGGAATAGGGTGGGGCGACCACGATCCGCCGGTGACCACCCCGGCCTTGGGAAAGGCGGCAAGCGCCACTTGCACCACTCGGATCTCCACCGGCTGTGGCCCATCCATGGACCCGGCATAGGTGCGCGCGTCATGGAGCGTGAAGGTCGGCTCAGAGCCGCCAAAGGTCATTTTGTCCAGTATGAGGGCATAATACCCGATGGCCACAATCCCCAGCAGCCCCAAAATCCACTTCAACATGATGCCCCGCCTCTCTGTAGCGCCCCAATCGGTCCGTTTTTCCAATTTGCCCCAATATCGACCTAAATCTGTCCCGATTTTCTGTGTAAAAGCAACCATCGGGCAAGGAATTCTAACTACCCTTTGGGCGACAAAGCCCCTAGGATAGGGGCAGATGTGGGCGCCAAAGATCGGGGAAAAGGCGCTGGAATAGGAAAAAACGGGGAAATTCATGCGTTTCTTTCAAGGTCTCCTGACGGTCGCCGCTGTTATTGTGTCATTGGGTGTTCCGTCCGCCTGGGCGGCAAATGAAGATCTCTTTACCGTCCGCGATGTGCCGGTGGATGCCACCGCCAATGAGGCCGCTGAGGCCCGGGTTATTGCCATCCGGCAAGGCCAACACACCGCCATGCGCCTGCTCTTGCAGCGGCTGACCATGCAAATGGATTGGGCCTTGCTGCCGACCTTGTCGACCCAGGACCTGACCGCCATTGGCTCCGGTATTGAAGTGTCCAACGAGCGCAACAGTCCCACGCGCTATCTGGCGACCATTACCTATCGCTTTAAACCCGATGAGGTGCGGCGAATTCTCAAAGACAATGACATTCCCTTCTCCGAGGCCCAGGCGCGTCCCGCCGTGGTGCTGCCGGTCTTTGTGAAGGGAACGGAGGTCCTCATGTGGGAGGACGACAATCCCTGGACCACCGCCTGGAAAGGGCGCAACTACACCCACGATCTCGTCTCGCTCATAACGCCGCTCGGAGACCTGGGAGACGTCATGAGTACGTCGCGCGATGCCGTGGCCGCAGCGGACTACACCCAGCTTGTGCCTTATGCGCAGCGCTATGGTGTGCAGGATATTCTGCTGGCGATCGTCACCCAGGAAAACGAATCTGCGCCCCTCTCGCTTCAGGTCTTCCGGATCGGCCCATCGGGCGCCGAGAGCTTCGATCTTCTCCTGCCCTTGTCGAGTGAACTGAAAGGTTCCATGAATTTTGCCATCGACCGGATCGTGGAGAAACTTCAGGAAGACTGGAAGGCCAAAACCATCATCCGCTATGGCGATGAGCGCCCCATGACCATTTCCGCGGAATACGGCTCCCTGGAAGACTGGCTGAAGATTCGCAAGGCGATTGAAGCGACCCCCAACATTCTGTCGCATGATCTGGTGGCCCAATCGATCCAGGGTGCGGAGATGAACTGGAAGGTCGTGGGCTCTCCCGATCAGCTGGCCTTGGCCTTGTCGCAATATTCCGTGACCCTTGAGCCCGGACCGACCGCGTCATCGGGTTCATCGCGTGGCAACGACAGATCCGCGCGAGAATACAATCCCTACAGCGGCTCAAGCCTGCCCTCAACGTCGTCGCCCTATGATGATGCTTCATACAGTGGCTATGGTTCGTCGCAGCCGGATTATTGGATTGTTCGGGTTCAACAACAATCTGTTGTGGACGAAAAACCATTTACACTGGAAGATGAGGAAGAGCTGGATAATTTGGAGTCAAATTATTCACAATAATTCAAGGGGAGCGGGCGGCGAGGCCTGGCTCCAAAACCCTGGGTAAGCCGCTGCCTTGATTAAGAATCTGCCAAACTTGATTACTTTGGGCCGCATCGTAGCGGTACCCTTCATCGTCACATTTTTGTTGGACAGCGAGTTTCTGTTCGCCTTCCTTCTGTTTTTTGTCGCGGGGCTGTCGGACGGCCTGGATGGCTATCTTGCCAAGAAATATGACGCGCGCACGCGGCTGGGCGCCTATATGGATCCTCTGGCGGACAAGCTGTTGCTCACGGCCATCTTTATCGCGCTCGCCTATCAGCAGGTCTTTGAGCCCTGGTTGGCGGTCCTGGTTGTTAGCCGGGATGTCTCCATTGTCGGGGCCATTCTTCTTTCCAGTGCCATGGGCTATGAGCTAGAAATCAAGCCGCATTTTGTTTCCAAGGTAAATACGCTGTTCCAGATTGTCTTCATGACCTATCTTTTGGCGGCCCTCGGATTTGAGTTTGTCGATCCAGAGTGGGTGAGATGGGGCACCTGGGCCGTGGCGAGCACGACAATTTTCTCCTGGCTGATCTATCTTAACCAGTGGATCTCGATCTTGAGCGGTTTCGAGGCTGTGGAGGCAGAAGAAGAGGAAAAAAGCAATTGACCGTACGTGCACAGTTTCGCATTTGGGCGATCGCCTTCGTGGTCACGATTGTCTTCCTTTATCTGCTCAGCGACATCCTTTTGCCCTTCGTGGCAGGTATGGCGGTGGCCTATTTTCTGGATCCGGTGGCCGACAGGCTCGAAGATCGGGGCATGTCGCGCATATGGGCGACCATCGTTCTCACCCTGGTCTTTTTTGTTCTGCTGACCCTGGCCCTTATCCTTCTGGTGCCGGCATTGGGTGGGCAGCTTTCGGCACTGGTCGAGGCCTGGCCGGGTTATATGGCGCGTATGCGTGATTTCGTGGCATCACTTTCAGACGGCGCTCTGAGCGGCGTCCTGCCAGACACCAGCGATTTGGATCACCTCTCCTTGTCGGATGTTTTGGGCCGTTTCTTTAGCCTTGGCACCGGCGCCTTGCAGAATCTGGCCTCACGGTCCATTGCCATTTTGAACTTTATCGGCTTGCTCTTCATCACGCCGGTGGTCTCCTTTTATTTGATCAACGATTGGGACCGCATCATCGAGCGCATCGACGACCTCTTGCCACGCCAGCATCAGGCACGCATTCGCACCATCGCCAAGGAAATCGACAAAGTGTTGGCTGGCTTCGTGCGCGGCATGGGTTCGGTCTGCCTTATCCTTGCGACATTTTACGCCGTGGCGCTGGAACTGGCAGGCCTGCGTTTTGGGCTTGTTGTTGGAATTACGGCGGGCCTGATCAGCTTCATTCCCTTTGTGGGTATGGCGGTCGGTCTCATCCTCTCTGTTGTCCTGGCGCTTTTTCAATTTATGCCGGATCGCCCGGAAATGGTTTTGGTTATTTTGGCGATCTTTATTGTCGGACAGGTGATGGAGGGTAATTTCTTGACTCCCAAACTGGTCGGCAAGCGTATTGGGCTGCATCCGGTTTGGGTGATCTTCGGCCTTCTGGCTCTAGGCTCGCTCTTCGGCTTTGTCGGCATGCTGTTGGCTGTACCGCTGGCGGCCGCCATCGGCGTTCTCGTGCGCCATGCCGCCTCGGGTTACCGCGAAAGCACCCTTTATTGGGGAGAGGCGGGTCGTCCATCGGTTGCCGTGGATGACGAGATAAGGATCGCTGAGGCGGCGGCTCCCGTGCCCCCAGAAGATCCCTCGGATTACAAAGAAACGCCCAATGACGAGTAAACAGCTTGTTTTTGACCTCTCGCTCAAGCCCGCTTATGGGCGCGAGAACTTTCTCGTCGCGCCCTCCAATGAAGAAGCCGAGACTTTGGTGAGCCTTTGGCCCAACTGGCCGACCCATGTGCTCTGCCTTTTCGGGCCAAAGGGGTCCGGCAAGACCCATCTCGCCCATGTCTGGCAGGAGATGTCCGGTGCCCTTTATCTGAAAGGCTCAGACCTGATCAACCGGGACCTGAAAGAACTCCTGGTGCGTCAGGCCGTTATCCTTGAGGATGCGGACGAGGGGGTGAACGAAGTATCGCTTTTCCACCTCTTTAATGCCTTGGGCCGGGAAGGGGGTCACTTGCTGTTGACCGCAAAATCTGCCCCCGCCAGCTGGAAACTGGCGCTGCCGGATTTGAAATCGAGGCTCAAAACAGCGACCCTGGCAGAGCTCTCAGCGCCCGACGATACGCTTCTGGCCGCCCTCATGGTCAAGCAGTTTCAGGACCGTCAGATCCAGATCGATCCAAAGATAATTACCTTTCTTATCAAGCGGATAGAAAGGTCTTTTGAATCAATCGTCGAAGTTGTCTCCGCCCTCGACAGGGCTGCTCTGGAAGAAAAGGGCCGTATTTCCATGCCCTTGGTGAAGCGAGTTTTGGGGGACCTGGGCAAGCTTTAAGGACAGGCGGTCATGCCCTTGGCTCGACCACGAGGCCGGTTCGTATTGAAGAGCCTCAGCTTGAGGGGATTGTTATTCGCTGTGTTCCCGCGCAGGCGGGAACCCAGGGGTAATTTCTCCGGCGCCTGAGTACGCTGCCCTAGACCCCCGCCTTCGCGAGGGAGCCAAATTTCTTCCCGAGGTTAGGGCGGCAGCTAAAGCTCAATCAGCTTGATCTGCGGGCCGTTGGGGGTGTCTTCCACGGACAGGGCCAGCCGGCCGTGCTTCAAGTCGAGTGCTGCGGTTCCAAAAAGTTCTCGGCGCCAGCCTTTAAGGGCCGGAATGTCCGCGGCATCGTCTGCGGCAAGCTTTTCCAGATCCGACATGCTTGCCACCAGCTTTTGCGCCACTTCGTGGATCTCGCATTCGCGCTTCAAGAGTACTTTCAGCATCTCCACGATAGGACCAAGCCCCTGAGGCAGACGTTCGGGCTTGTCTGATTTTGGCAGACTGTCCTTGGAGCGATTGAGACCGCGCTCGACAGATGCCAGCAAAGTGGCAGCATGGCGGCTGCGCGAAAACCCTTTTGGGATGCCCCGGATCTCGTCCAGAGCCTCCGCCGAGCGTGGCGCTTGCCGCGCCACTTCGTAAAGACCATCGTCTTTCAAGATGCGCTGGCGAGGCATATCTCGGCTCTGGGCCTGTTCCTCGCGCCAGGCAGCCACTTCGATCAGCACGCCCAGTGACCTTGGTTTGACGGAGCCGATCTTGAGCCGCTTCCAGGCGACTTCCGGGTGCAACTCATAGGTCGAAGGACTGGTCAGAATATCCATCTCTTCTTCCAGCCAATGGGCGCGGCTGCGCTGCGCCACCTGATCGCGCAGCACCGGATAGGCATCGCGCAGATGCGTGACGTCCCCCAGCGCATAGTGCAATTGCTTGTCTTTGAGGGGCCGCCGGCTCCAGTCGGTGAACCGGGAGCTTTTGTCGATCTGAACCCCCAAAACTTTCCGGATCAGGGCCTCATACCCCACCGAGTCACCAAAGCCGCAAACCATGGCGGCAACTTGCGTGTCCACCAAGGGGTGCGGGATGACCCCGCCAAAGTGGAAGAAGATTTCAACATCCTGCCGCGCCGCGTGAAAGACCTTCACCACGGCTTCGTTGGCCATCAGGGCGTAAAAAGGCTTCAGATCCAGCCCATCGGCGAGCGGGTCAATAATAAATTCGCTGTTTTGCCCCGCGATCTGGATCAGGCAAAGCTTCGGCCAATAGGTCGAATCCCGCATGAATTCAGTATCAACGGTGACAAAAGGCTCTGCGGAAAGATCGGCGCAAACCTCAGCGAGGGCGTCCGTTTCGGTGATGATTCTCATGACCGGCTTTCTTAACCGGATTCGAGGGGCTTTGTCCTCCTCCAAATCCTCAAAAATGGGCCCAAACACTTGACAGAAGCCCCGAACCATGTGCTTTTCAGCCCCGATTTCGGGTGCGGCGGGGCTGCACCCAGACAGACTTTCATGAGGTAAATCCCATGCATCCCTATCGAAGCCATACCTGCGGCGAATTGCGCGACACCCATGTGGGCGAAACCGTGCGCCTTTCCGGCTGGATCCACCGCAAACGTGACCACGGCGGTCTGCTGTTCATTGACCTGCGCGATCACTACGGCCTGACCCAATGCGTCATTGAGCCGGAAAGCTCGGAGTTTCCGAAGGCTGAAAAGGCGCGCGCTGAAAGTGTTATCACCGTCACCGGCCGCGTTGTGGCCCGCACCGAGGAAACCATCAACGCCAACCTACCAACAGGGGCCGTCGAAATACGCATTGATGACCTGACAGTTCAATCGCATGCGGAAGAGCTGCCGCTGCCGGTCTTCGGCGAGCCGGACTACCCCGAAGACATTCGCCTGCGCAACCGCTTCCTCGATTTGCGCCGGGAGACCCTGCACAACAACATCATGCTCCGCTCCAAGGTGATCCGCGAAATGCGCCGTTCCATGGAAGAGCAGGATTTCAATGACTTCCAAACCCCGATCCTGACGGCTTCTTCGCCGGAAGGCGCGCGCGACTTTCTGGTGCCGAGCCGTCTGCATCCAGGGAAATTCTTTGCCCTGCCGCAAGCCCCGCAACAGTTCAAACAGCTCACCATGGTAGCGGGCTTTGACCGTTACTATCAGGTGGCCCCTTGCTTCCGCGATGAGGATGCCCGCGCGGACCGCTCTGCCGGTGAGTTCTATCAGCTCGACGTGGAAATGAGCTTTGTGGTTCAGGACGAAGTGCTGGCGGCCATCACCAAGGTCACCCACGACACCTTCGGCAAATTCGCGGGCGATCGCCGCGTCACAGCCGCGCCTTTCCCGCGCGTTAGCTACAAGGATGCGCTGCTCAAATATGGCACCGACAAGCCGGACCTGCGCAACCCCATTGAGATCGTGGATCTTACCGAAGAGTTCGCCGATGAAAGCGTTTCCTTCAAGGCCTTCCAGGGTGTGATTGAAAAGGGCGGCGTGGTGCGCGGCATTCCCGCGCCGGGCGCGGGAGAGCGTCCGCGTTCCTTCTTTGACAAGCTCAATGATTGGGCCCGCAAGGAAATGGACGCGCCGGGCCTTGGCTACGTCATCTTTGAAGAGGTAGACGGCAAGCTTTCCGGCAAGGGGCCGATTGCCAAATTTATTCCCGAAGACGTGCAAGCTGCCATGGCCGCAAAGGCGGGCATCGGCGCTGGCGACGCACTCTTCTTTGCCTGTGACACCGAGCCCAAGGCGCGGCGCCTTGCCGGCGAAGCGCGCACCAAGATCGGCTGGGAGCTTGAGATCGTCGACGTGGATCAGTTCAACCTGGTCTGGATTGTCGATTATCCGATCTATGAGTACGACGAAGTCGAGAAGAAAGTGGAGTTTTCCCACAATCCCTTCTCGATGCCGAACGGTGGTCTTGAAGCGCTCGAAACCCAGAACCCATTGGAGATTTTGGGCCAGCAATATGACCTCGTCTGCAACGGCTATGAGCTGGGCTCCGGCGCGATCCGGAACCACGAGCC
>SBGZ01000014.1 GCA_006226415.1 Alphaproteobacteria bacterium | reverse complement strand
CCAATTGGCCCAGTCCCCGTCTGGGCAGAGTAGATGTCGCGAGAGGAACAGAAATGGCGCAGTCCTTCACTGGTCGAAAGAGAATCCGGAAGTCTTTTGGTCGCATCACTGAAGTTACCGAAATGCCGAACCTCATTGAGGTTCAGAAAAAGTCCTATGATGAATTTCTGCAGGTTGATCCTGCAACGCGGACCGAAGATGGTCTGGAAGCCGTGTTCAAGTCGGTTTTCCCGATCTCTGATTTTTCAGAGACCTCGACGCTTGAATACATCAAATACGAATATGAAGAACCGAAGTTCGACGTGGAGGAATGTCAGCAACGCGACCTGACCTATGCCGCTCCGCTGAAGGTGACCTTGCGGTTGATCGTGTTTGAAGTGGACGAAGAAACTGGCGCGAAATCGGTCAAAGACATCAAGGAGCAAGATGTCTATATGGGCGATATGCCGCTGATGACTGAAAACGGTACGTTTGTCGTTAACGGCACAGAACGGGTGATTGTCAGCCAGATGCACCGTTCGCCGGGTGTCTTCTTTGACCACGACAAGGGCAAAACCCATTCCTCCGGTAAGCTGCTTTTTGCCGCGCGTGTGATCCCTTATCGCGGTTCCTGGCTCGATTTTGAATTTGATGCCAAGGATATCGTGCATGTGCGTATCGACCGCCGCCGCAAGCTACCTGTCACGTCGCTGCTTTATGCGCTTGGCATGGACAGCGAAGAAATTTTGAGTTTCTTCTACGACACGGTTTCCTACAAGAAGGTCAAGAACGGTTGGCAAACGCCGTTTAACGGCGAACGTCTGAAAGGCGTGAAAGTTGCCCATGACCTGGTAAATGCCAAAACTGGCAAGGCTGTTGTGGAAGCCGGCCGTAAAGTGACGCCGCGTCTGGCGCGTAAACTGGAAGAGGAGGGCCTGAAGGATCTCCTGGTGAGTGAAGAAGAGCTCGCCGGCCGTTACGCCGCTACGGACATGGTCAACCTGGAAACGGGTGAAATTTTTGCAGAAGCCGGTGAAGAGCTTACGGTCGAAAAGATCCAAGAGCTGGTGGAGGCCGGATTCAAGGCCATTGAGACGCTCGACATCGACCATGTGAACATCGGCGGCTTTATTCGTAATACCATGTTGGCCGACAAGGCTGAAAACCGCGAGCAGGCGCTGATCGATATCTACCGCGTGATGCGCCCGGGCGAGCCGCCAACCCTTGAAACCGCTGAAGCCCTGTTTAGTGGCTTGTTCTTCGATTCTGAGCGCTACGACCTTTCTGCCGTAGGCCGGGTGAAAATGAACATGCGCCTTTCGTTGGATGCGGAGGACACGGTTCGCGTGCTGCGCAAGGACGACATTCTGGCGGTGATCAAGACACTTGTGGATCTTCGCGATGGTCGCGGCGAAATCGATGACATCGACCACTTGGGTAACCGCCGGGTACGCTCGGTGGGCGAGTTGATGGAAAATCAATATCGCATCGGTCTTTTGCGGATGGAGCGGGCGATCAAAGAGCGGATGAGCTCTGTCGATATCGATACTGTCATGCCGCATGACCTGATCAATGCAAAGCCGGCTGCCGCGGCGGTGCGTGAGTTCTTTGGCTCCTCGCAGCTCAGCCAGTTTATGGATCAGACCAACCCGCTCTCAGAGATTACGCACAAGCGGCGCCTGTCGGCGCTTGGCCCGGGTGGTCTGACCCGTGAGCGTGCCGGGTTTGAAGTGCGCGACGTGCACCCAACCCACTATGGCCGGATTTGTCCGATTGAAACGCCGGAAGGCCCGAATATTGGTCTGATCAACTCACTGGCGACTTATGCCCGCGTCAACAAATACGGCTTTATTGAAAGTCCGTACCGAAAGGTTGAAGGCGGCAAGGTCTCCAATGAGATCGTCTATCTTTCCGCGATGGAAGAAGGCAAATATACCATCGCTCAGGCTGACGTGAAGATCGACAAGAACGGCAAGTTCGGAGCCGATCAGATCTCCGCGCGTCAGGCTGGCGACTTTATCGTGACCTCTCCGGAGAATGTGGACTTTGTCGACGTGTCGCCAAAGCAGATTGTCTCGGTTGCGGCCGCGCTTATTCCCTTCCTTGAGAATGACGATGCAAACCGCGCCTTGATGGGCTCCAACATGCAACGTCAGGCCGTGCCGCTGATGCGGGCCGATGCGCCGCTGGTGGGTACGGGCATGGAAGCTGTAGTGGCACGGGATTCCGGTGCTGCTGTCGCGGCGCGCCGTCCGGGCATTGTGGACCAGATCGATGCGACCCGGATCGTGATCCGGGCTACGGAAGAAAAGGATGCCTCCAAGTCGGGGGTTGATATTTATAACCTGCGTAAATTCCAACGGTCGAACCAGAACACCGCGATCAACCAACGTCCGATCGTCAAGGTTGGCGACCGGGTTAAAGCAGGCGACATTATCGCGGACGGGCCGTCCACCGATCTTGGCGAACTGGCTCTGGGCCGCAATGTGCTCGTGGCCTTCATGCCGTGGAACGGTTATAACTTCGAGGACTCGATCCTGATTTCCGAACGTATCGTGCGTGACGATGTGTTCACCTCTATTCACATCGAAGAGTTCGAAGTGATGGCGCGTGACACCAAGCTCGGTCCGGAAGAAATTACCCGTGACATTCCCAATGTGGGTGAAGAGGCTCTGAAGAACCTCGACGAGGCCGGGATCGTCTACATCGGTGCTGAGGTGCATCCGGGCGATATTCTGGTCGGTAAGATCACGCCGAAGGGTGAATCACCCATGACGCCGGAAGAAAAACTTCTGCGCGCCATCTTCGGCGAAAAAGCTTCAGACGTTCGTGACACTTCGTTGAAATTGCCGCCGGGTGTTGCCGGGACAGTTGTTGAAGTCCGTGTCTTTAACCGCCACGGGATCGACAAGGATGAGCGGGCCATGGCGATCGAGCGGGACGAAATTGAATCGCTCGCGAAAGACCGCAATGACGAACTCGCGATTCTTGAGCGCAACATCTACGGTCGTCTGCAAGATCTTCTTGATGGCAAGAAAGTCGTTTCAGGTCCGGAGGGACTTGCTAAGGGCGCTGCTGTTTCCAGCGAGTTGTTGACAGAGGTTCCGCGCCACAAGTGGTGGGAAATCGCTATCGACGATGACAAGGCCATGGGCGAGGTTGAGTCTCTCAACCAACTCTTTGAACAGGCTAAGGATCGCTTGCAAGCGCGCTTTGAAGACAAAGTAGAAAAGCTGCAACGGGGCGACGAGCTGCTGCCGGGCGTGATGAAGATGGTCAAGGTCTTCGTGGCTGTGAAGCGTAAGCTGCAGCCCGGTGACAAGATGGCGGGTCGTCACGGCAATAAGGGTGTTATTTCTCGGATCATTCCGGTGGAAGATATGCCTTACCTGGAAGATGGTACAGCCGTGGACATCGTGCTCAACCCTCTTGGGGTGCCGAGCCGGATGAACGTGGGGCAGATCCTGGAGACGCACCTGGGTTGGGCCTGCCGCGGTCTTGGCGAGCAGGTGAAGGAAGCTCTTGCGGCCTATAACCGAGGCGGCAAGGTTAAAGAGCTTAAAGACTCTCTGATCGACGTTTATGACTTTGATACAGATATCAAAGACATGAATGGTGATGAGCTCAAAGAACTCGCTACCAACCTGCAACGCGGTGTTCCGATCGCAACGCCGGTCTTCGACGGCGCCAAAGAAATTGACATCAATGGTATGCTCGAGAAGGCAGGCCTGAGCACATCGGGGCAGGTGACCCTGCATGATGGCCGGACCGGTGAGAAGTTCGCACGTGATGTGACCGTCGGTTACATCTATATGCTCAAGCTTCACCACCTGGTCGATGACAAGATCCACGCGCGTTCGATTGGTCCATACTCGCTTGTTACTCAGCAGCCGCTGGGTGGTAAGGCGCAGTTTGGTGGTCAGCGCTTCGGTGAGATGGAAGTCTGGGCACTGGAAGCTTATGGCGCTGCCTATACGCTGCAGGAAATGCTGACCGTCAAGTCGGATGACGTGGCCGGCCGGACGAAGGTTTATGAAGCCATTGTTCGCGGTGATGACACCTTCGAAGCGGGTATTCCGGAAAGCTTTAACGTTCTTGTGAAGGAAATGCGCTCACTGGCTCTTAATGTGGAGCTGTTGTCGGGGCATGCCGAAACCGTTGAAGCGGCTGAATAATTGATCGTTAGAAGACGATTTTGATTTGAATAAAGTATGGCGTGACGAGCGCCAGTTAAGGAGAAGCACTCCATGAGGCAAGACGTACAAAACGTATTTAATACACCAAGTGTTGCCCCGACATTTGATCGCATCCGAATTTCTCTGGTTAGCCCGGAGCAAATTCTGTCGTGGTCTTATGGCGAGATCAAAAAACCGGAAACGATCAACTATCGGACCTTTAAGCCGGAGCGCGATGGGTTGTTCTGTGCCCGCATCTTTGGCCCGATCAAGGACTATGAATGTCTTTGCGGCAAGTATAAGCGGATGAAGTACAAAGGCATCGTCTGCGAAAAATGCGGTGTTGAAGTTACACTTTCCAAGGTGCGTCGCGAGCGGATGGGTCACATTGAGCTGGCCTCGCCGGTGGCTCACATCTGGTTCCTGAAGTCTTTGCCGAGCCGCATTGGTTTGATGCTCGACATGATGCTGAAAGATCTTGAGCGTATTCTTTACTTTGAAAACTGGGTTGTGATTGAGCCAGGCCTGACGCCGCTCAAAGAAGGCCAGCTTCTCAGTGAAGAAGAGTTTATGGATGCTCAGGATGAGTATGGCGTGGACAGCTTCACCGCCGGGATCGGCGCGGAAGCCATTCGCGACATGTTGATGTCCATCGACCTTGAAAAAGAGTGCGAAAACATCCGGCAAGAAATCGCTGAAACCACTTCTGAACTGAAACCGAAGAAGCTGGTGAAGCGCTTGAAGCTTCTGGAGGCCTTTATTTATTCCGGCAATCGCCCTGAATGGATGATCCTGCAGGTGGTGCCGGTTATCCCGCCGGAATTGCGCCCGCTTGTGCCGCTCGATGGTGGCCGGTTTGCGACATCCGACCTTAATGATCTTTATCGCCGGGTGATTAACCGGAATAACCGTTTGAAGCGTCTGATTGAACTTCGGGCACCTGACATCATCATCCGTAACGAAAAGCGGATGCTGCAGGAATCCGTGGATGCGCTGTTTGACAACGGTCGCCGTGGCCGGGTGATTACCGGGGCGAACAAGCGTCCGCTGAAATCATTGGCTGATATGCTGAAAGGAAAGCAGGGCCGGTTCCGCCAAAACCTTCTGGGTAAGCGGGTCGACTATTCGGGTCGTTCGGTTATCGTGGTGGGTCCGGAGCTTAAACTGCACCAGTGCGGTTTGCCGAAGAAGATGGCGCTGGAGCTGTTCAAGCCGTTTATCTATTCGCGCCTTGATGCCAAGGGTCTGTCGGGCACCGTTAAACAGGCCAAGAAATTGGTGGAGAAAGAACGTCCGGAAGTTTGGGATATTCTGGAAGAGGTGATCCGCGAGCATCCGGTACTTTTGAACCGGGCCCCGACACTGCACCGTTTGGGTATTCAGGCCTTTGAACCGGTATTGATTGAAGGTAAAGCTATTCAGCTTCACCCGCTTGTTTGTACTGCGTTTAATGCTGACTTTGACGGCGACCAGATGGCGGTTCACGTGCCGCTGTCGCTGGAGGCTCAGCTTGAAGCCCGCGTGTTGATGATGTCGACGAACAACATTTTGCACCCGGCGAACGGTAAGCCGATCATCGTGCCGTCTCAGGACATTGTTCTGGGCATTTACTACATGACCCTGGTGAAGGAAAACGAGCCGGGCGAAGGCATGATCTTTGGAACTGTTGCGGAAGTTGAGCATGCGCTACAAGCTGGCGCGGTGACGTTGCACTCCAAGATCAAATGTCGTTTTGAAGTTGCCAATGCAGATGGCTCGCTGGAAACCAAACTGATTGACACCACGCCCGGTCGGTTGCGGATTGCTGAAATTCTTCCCAAGAATGCCAAGCTGCCGCTGGCTGTCGTCGACAAGCTTCTGACACGCCGGGAGATCTCGTCTGTGATCGATGAGGTTTATCGCCACTGCGGTCAGAAAGAGACGGTTCTGTTCTGTGACCGGATTATGGGCATCGGCTTTAAAGAAGCCTGCCGCGCTGGTATTTCCTTCGGGAAGGATGACATGGTTATTCCGGAAACCAAGGAAGGGCTGGTTGAAGAAACCCGTGCGATTGCGCGTGAGTACGAAGAGCAATATGCCGATGGTCTGATTACCCAGCGCGAGAAGTACAACAAAGTTGTTGATGCCTGGGCGCGTTGCACCGAGCGGGTGGCTGATGAAATGATGCAACGCATTTCGTCCACCACTAAAGACGAAACAACAGGCCGTGACCAGGAAGTGAATTCCATCTACATGATGGCGCACTCCGGGGCGCGGGGTTCTGCGGCGCAGATGAAACAGCTTGCAGGTATGCGCGGCCTTATGGCCAAGCCGTCCGGTGAAATCATCGAAACGCCGATTATTTCCAACTTTAAAGAAGGTCTGTCGGTTCTTGAGTACTTCAATTCCACCCACGGCGCCCGGAAGGGTCTGGCGGATACGGCGTTGAAGACCGCGAACTCCGGTTACCTGACACGGCGACTTGTTGACGTGGCGCAGGACTGCATCATCACCGAGGTGGATTGCGGCACCGAGAATGGTTTGACCGTTGCGGCTGTTGTTGAAGGTGGTGAGGTCGTAGATGCCCTGAGCGAACGTGTGCTGGGGCGGACAGCGGCGGTTGATATTCTCGACCCGGCTGGCGGCTCTGTCATCGTCAAGGCTGGCGAAGAGATCAACGAAGTGCTTGCCGATCGGATCGAGCAAGCGGGTGTGCCGTCGGTCAAGATCCGTTCGGTTCTGACCTGTGACACGGGTACGGGCGTTTGCACGAAGTGCTATGGCCGTGATCTGGCCCGCGGAACGCCGGTCAATATTGGCGAAGCTGTTGGCGTTATCGCGGCGCAGTCGATCGGTGAGCCGGGCACACAGCTGACCATGCGGACGTTCCACATTGGTGGTACGGCGCAGGTTTCCGATCAGTCCTTCATCGAAGCAACTCAGGAAGGGACCGTTCAGTTCAAGAACCCCAACCTGGTGAGAGACTCCCTCGGCGATAATGTGGTGATGGGCCGTAATACCCAAATCGTGATTGTTGACGACAAGGGCACGGAGCGGGCATCCCACAAGGTAACTTACGGGACGCGCCTGCGGGTCAGTGAGGGCGACACGGTCAAGCGCGGTCAGCGCCTTGGCGAGTGGGACCCCTATACGCTGCCGATCCTGACCGAAGTGTCGGGCATCGTGAAGTTCGAAGATCTGGTTGACGGCGTTTGTATTCGCGAAGTGGCGGATGAAGTGACCGGTGTGTCGAGCAAGGTCGTAGTGGATTGGCGTGCCAATACTCGCGGCGCCGATCTGAAGCCGGCAATTTCTCTGGTGGATGAAAACGGCGAGGTCCTGATACTGCCAAATGGCTCGGAAGCCCGGTATCTGCTTCCTGTGGATGCGATCCTGTCCGTTGAAGACGGCTCGGATGCACATGCGGGTGACGCTCTGGCTCGGATCCCGACGGAAGGGGCCAAAAACAAGGACATCACCGGTGGTCTGCCACGGGTTGCTGAACTGTTTGAAGCCCGTCGTCCGAAGGATCACGCGATTATCGCGGAAATCTCCGGTACGGTGGAATTCGGCCGGGACTACAAGAACAAGCGCCGTATCGTGATCCGTCCGGATGACGAGGAAATGGAGACCTCGGAATATCTGGTTCCGAAAGGCAAACATATTTCTGTGCGGGAAGGGGACTTCATCGAAAAGGGTGAATATCTGCTCGATGGCAATCCGGCACCGCATGACATTCTGGCGATTAACGGGGTGGAAAGCCTGGCGGCTTACCTCGTGAATGAGATCCAGGACGTCTATCGTCTGCAGGGCGTGAAGATTAACGACAAGCACATTGAGGTGATCGTTCGCCAGATGCTGCAGAAGATTGAGATCACCGATGGCGGTGAGACCACCTTTATCAAGGGTGAGCAGGTCGATCTTCTGGAGTATCAGGAAATCAATGCCCGTGCCGAAAAAGAGGGGCACAAGCCCGCTATTGGCCACCCGATTCTGTTGGGGATCACCAAAGCGAGCCTGCAGACCCGGTCGTTCTTCTCGGCGGCTTCCTTCCAGGAAACCACCCGGGTTCTCACCGAGGCCGCTGTCAACGGCAAGGTGGACAATCTTATTGGGCTGAAAGAGAACATCATTGTCGGGCGCCTGATTCCTGCCGGGACAGGGGCGGCTCTGAGCCAATACAAGGAGATTGCCCAGGACCGCGATACGGATATTCTCGCCGAACGGGCCAAGGAGATCGACTCAACAGAGGCCTTGCCAGCACCAGAAGTGGTTGCCGAGGATGTCTTCGGCGAGGAGGCTCCGCAAGGAGAAGAAACCTCCGCGTAATAAATGCAAAGAAATTTGCCAAAGGGCCGCCTGATTATTGCGTCAGGCGGCCTTTTTTATTGTGCTGGAGGGAGCTTCGGGGTGATTGGCGGGAAACGTTAAGTTTTTCCCTATTTTTCCCCGTTTTTGGTTGACGGGAGGGGCAAGCACCCAGTATATCCGGGCCTCCTTTGAACAGCAGGCTGTAGGACGGGTTCCGTTCTAGACGCTGCGACAAGGTAAAGATGTTGAAGATTTGGTGCATGACCCCTTTGGGCAACTTCTGGGGTCCTCTGTTTTAAGTGTCACGGTTGACTTGGCACTTTTTAGCGTGCGCAGCCTTTTCAGGAGCCTCCTGGCGGCGTTGCACGCTTTGACTCATGACTCAACATCATCCGTAGAAATCTAAAGGTGAGAGCAGAATGCCTACCATCAGCCAATTGATCCGGAAGCCGCGCAAGGCACCGGTCAAACGAAACAAAGTTCCGGCTCTGGAAGCCTGCCCGCAGAAGCGTGGCGTTTGCACCCGTGTTTACACGACGACCCCAAAGAAGCCGAACTCGGCTCTTCGGAAAGTGGCGCGTGTTCGTCTGACCAACGGCTTTGAAGTCACCAGCTATATCCCGGGCGAAGGTCACAACCTTCAAGAACACTCTGTTGTTCTGATCCGGGGCGGTCGTGTGAAAGACCTTCCGGGCGTTCGTTATCATATTCTTCGCGGTGTTTTGGACACGCAAGGCGTGAAAGATCGCCGTCAGCGTCGTTCGAAATACGGCGCCAAGCGTCCGAAGTAAGGAGAGAGTTCGATGTCTCGTCGTCACGCTGCTGAAAAAAGAGATACGCTTCCCGATCCTAAGTTCGGGGACATCGTTCTCACAAAGTTCATGAATTCGCTCATGCTCGATGGCAAGAAGTCCGTCGCTGAGCAAATTGTTTATGGGGCCTTTGATGAAATCGAAGGCAAGATGAAAACTGACCCGCTGGCTGTCTTCCACGAAGCGCTGGACAACGTAAAGCCTTCCATCGAAGTGCGTTCGCGTCGGGTTGGTGGGGCAACCTATCAGGTTCCGGTTGATGTGCGGACTGACCGCAAACAAGCCCTGGCGATCCGTTGGATCATCAGTGCCGCTCGTAAGCGGAACGAAAACACCATGAAGAGCCGTCTGTCAGGTGAGCTGATGGATGCCGCTCAGAATCGCGGTTCTGCTGTTAAGAAGCGCGAAGACACTCACAAGATGGCGGAAGCCAACCGCGCGTTCTCGCATTACCGCTGGTAACGGAAAGCCGGAGTTAAAGGATTTAGTCAGATGGC
>SBGZ01000003.1 GCA_006226415.1 Alphaproteobacteria bacterium | reverse complement strand
CTTTCCTTCACACCGCCAAAGGGTGCCACTTCTGTTGAAAGCAAGCCGTTGTTAATGCCGACCATGCCGGTTTCGAGCCCTTCGGCCACGCGCCAAACCCTGGCAATATCGCGGGCATAGAAGTAAGCGGCCAAGCCAAATGGCGTGTCATTGGCAAGCGCGAGTGCCTCTTCTTCCGTTTCAAATTTGGTGATCGGCGCAAAGGGACCGAAAGTTTCTTCCCTTGCGAAGAGCATATCAGCTCCGCAGTCCGCGATGATCGTCGGCTCATAGAAATTGCCACCAAGCGCATGGCGCTGACCGCCAGTTATGAGGCGTCCGCCTTTGTCGAGGGCGTCTTTCACATGCGCCTCAACCTTGGCAAGGGCATCCTCATCGATCAGAGGGCCATAAGAGGTTGCCGCCTCAAAGCCGGAACCCACCTTTAGCGCCGCGACCTTTTCCTTCAGCTTGCTGAGATATTCCTCATAGACCCCTGCTTGCACATAAATTCGGTTAGAGCAGACGCAGGTCTGACCGGCGTTGCGAAACTTGCAGGCAAGGGTTCCCTCGACGGCGGCGTCCACATCCGCATCATCAAAGACCAGGAAGGGCGCGTTGCCGCCCAGCTCCATCGACACTTTTTTCACTGTGTCGGCGGACTGGCGCATGAGGATCTTGCCGACCTCTGTGGAGCCGGTGAAGGTGATCTTGCGAATGGTGGGATTGGCGCAGAGCTCCTGGCCGACCTCGACCGGCTGATTGGTGGTCACCACATTGAGCACCCCTGCCGGGACGCCTGCCTGATGAGCAAGCTCAGCCAGCGCCAGAGCCGACAGCGGGGTTTGCTCCGCAGGTTTCAAAACCATCGCGCAGCCCGCTGCCAATGCGGGGCCTGCCTTGCGGGTGATCATCGCATTGGGGAAATTCCAGGGGGTGATGGCGGCCACGACCCCCACGGGCTGTTTGATGACGACAATGCGCTTGGTGACATCATGCGCCGGAATGGTCTCGCCATAGATGCGCTTGCCCTCTTCCGCGAACCATTCGATGAAGCTGGCGCCATAGGCTATCTCGCCCATGGCCTCAGCAAGGGGCTTGCCTTGCTCCAGGGTGATCAGGCGCGCGAGGGGCTCCTGATGGGCCATGATGAGCTCAAACCATTTGCGCAGAATAGTCGCGCGTGCCTTGGCTGTGCGGGCGGCCCATTCCTTCTGGGCAATCCGCGCCAACTCAATGGCCTGGCGGGTCTCCTGTGCCCCCAGGTCGGCCACTTCGGCAATCACATCGCCGGTCGCGGGGTTTGTCACCGCATAAGTTTTGCCGCCCTCTGCTTCGACCCATTTCCCCCCGACATAGGCCTGTGACCTCATGAGCTCTGCGGGAATGCTTGTCATGGCTGTCATGAGGTTTCCTTTTTGCGATCTTCTTTTTCTTTTGCCTTTTCCGCGCGGTAGACCTTTGCCCGGCCTTCCTTGATCACCTGCCGACCACGGGCGATGGCAAAGGCATCGCCCGGCACGTGATCGGTAATGGTTGATCCCGCCGCGACATTGGCGCCATCGTCCACCGTGACTGGCGCCACAAGAGCCGTGTTGGAGCCGATAAAGACATTGGCACCAATATCGGTGACATATTTGTTATAGCCATCGTAGTTGCAGGTAATGGTGCCGGCACCGATGTTTGACTTTTCGCCAATGCGCGCATCGCCAATATAGCTAAGGTGATTGACCTTGGCGCCCTTTTCGACGGTCGCTTTTTTCACTTCAACGAAGTTGCCGATGCGGGCGCCCTCACCGATATCGGCCTCAGGCCGCAATCTTGCAAAGGGGCCAATGTCCGCGCCATCGGCCACACGGGCGCCGACAAGGTGAGAGTTGGCGTGGATCGTTACCCCCTCGCCGATGATCACGCCTGGGCCGAAGAAGACATTGGGCTCGATCACGCAGTCTCGTCCGATCTTTGTATCGAAGGCAAAGTATGTGCTTTCTGGATCAATCAGGGTCACGCCTTCATCCATCAATTCGGTGCGACGTCGCGCCTGAAAAATTTGCTCGGCGCGGGCGAGCTCCGTCCGGGAATTAACACCCAGCACGTCACTCTCGCGGGCTTCGACCGCCTTGCAGGGATGTCCCTGATCCCGGGCATGCGCGACCAGATCGGTGAGGTAGAACTCACCCTTGGCGTTGTCATTGGTCAGGCGCGCCAGAAGTTCGCTTTGGAGGGCGCCGCGGATCGCCATGACGCCCGAATTGCAATAGGTGATGGCGTGCTGAGCCTCATTGGCTTCCTTGAACTCGACAATGGCTTCCAGATCATCGCCCAGCCCCATGACCAGCCGGCCATATTGGGCTGGATCTTCTGGATGGAAGCCCAGAACCGCGACCGCCCGGTTTTCCTTCAGGCAATCCAAGAGGCCCGTCACATTCTCCAGGCGCAAAAGCGGCGTATCCGCATAGAGCACCACCATGTCGCGGGAGGGATCGGTCAGGGCCGGTACCGCGCATTGCACCGCATGGCCCGTGCCTTGAGGCGGGTCCTGCAGGGCGATCCGCACATCGGGATCAATGCGCCGGGCTTCGGCTTCGACCGCGTCCCCTTTTTCGCCTGCGGACCGGACCACAACGATCTCTACCGCTCCTGCCTCGTGGGCCAGGTGCATGACGTGGCCGAGCATGGAAAGGCCGCCCAGCTCGTGCAGAACCTTGGACTTGGCGGATTTCATGCGGGTGCCCTCTCCGGCGGCAAGGATTACAGCTGAGAATGGGTGCAAATTTGGGGTGTCAGACATGAAGGCTCCCTTGGAATCATCTCTTCAATGGGATACTTGAACAGGTGACAGCTTATCAAGGAATTAGACCCAAGAGATGACAAATCCACGGCAAAATGGGGCCCTGCCAGCCCTGATCTTCGATCTGGACGGCACGTTGGTCG
>SBGZ01000013.1 GCA_006226415.1 Alphaproteobacteria bacterium | reverse complement strand
AACATCCGAGGCGCTCCAGGCTTGTGCACAAGATTGCGGCAGGCGCTACATGTGATCTGATTCCCATTGAGTGGACTATGCCCATTTGCTACATCTTTGGCAGGGTACAAGAAGGTCGGGTCTGTGATCGACACCGGCCCCCGCGATAAGACTTCAAAAAAGGCGAGGAGACATCATGAAAGTCTACGACAAGTTTTATATCAATGGTGAATGGGTCACTCCAGAAGGCAAGGAAATGCTGGAAGTGCTGAACCCCGCCACTGAGCAGCCCATTGCCAAGATTGCCATGGGCAATGCCGCTGATGTGGACAAGGCCGTCAAGGCCGCGCAGAAAGCATTTGAGACCTGGGGCCGCACCACCCCTCAGGAGCGCATCGACGTTATGCAGAGAGTGATCGCTGCGGTTCAAGCGCGCGTTGGAGAACTGGCCGAAGCCATCTCCGATGAAATGGGCGCGCCCATGTGGCTCGCCAATGCGGCCCAGGCGCCGATCGGTGTTGGCCACCTGGCAACAGCGCTCGAAATTTTGAAGAATTTTGAGTGGACCGAAAAGAAGGGCAACGCCCTGGTGGTTAAAGAGCCGATTGGCGTTTGCGGATTCATCACGCCGTGGAACTGGCCGCTCAACCAGATCACCTGCAAAGTGGCACCGGCCCTCGCGGCTGGCTGCACCATGGTGCTTAAGCCGAGCGAAATTGCGCCGATCGACGCCATGATCTTCGCCGAAGCTCTGCATGAAGCCGGCGTTCCTGCTGGTGTCTTCAACCTGGTCAATGGTGATGGCCCATCCGTTGGTGCGCCGTTGTCCTCGCATCCGGGTGTGGACATGGTTTCCTTTACCGGTTCGACACGCGCCGGCGTGCTGGTCGCCAAAGCGGCGGCTGATACCGTCAAGCGCGTCACGCAGGAGCTGGGCGGGAAATCGGCCAATATCATCCTTGAAGACGCTGATTTTGCAACCGCCGTTGCAGGCGGTGTTCAAGGCTGCTTCATGAACTCCGGTCAGTCCTGTAACGCGCCAACCCGCATGTTGGTGCCGCGCGCCCGTCATGACGAAGCTGTCGGCATCGCCAAGGCGGCGGCCGAACAGGTCGTTGTAGGCGACCCCCGGGCTGAAGGCACGACCATCGGCCCGGTTGTCAGCGAAACACAGTGGAATAAGATCCAGGACCTGATCCAAAAAGGGATCGACGAAGGCGCCACGCTGGTCACAGGCGGTACCGGCAAACCTGAGGGCCTCAACGCTGGCTACTACGTTAAGCCGACCATCTTTGCCAATGTGTCAAACGACATGACGATTGCTCGCGAAGAAATTTTTGGTCCAGTGCTTTCCATTCTTCCCTACGAAGATGAAGAAGATGCCATTCGTATCGCCAACGACACAGAATATGGTCTGTCGAGTTACGTTTCCTCAGGGGACGCCAAACATGCGGCAGCCGTTGGTGCGCGCATCCGTGCTGGCCAGGTCCATATCAATGGTGCGGGTCCGGATATGATGGCGCCTTTTGGTGGTTACAAAAAATCGGGCAATGGTCGCGAATGGGGCGACGAAGGTTTTGAAGAGTTTCTCGAAAGCAAAGCCATGCTCGGATATCAGGATTGACACCTGAAGTCTGTATTTCGATTTGATTAAATCATCGGGAGGCTGTGCAACCAGCCTCCCTTTTTTGTTGCAAAAACCGGGCTTGTGATTGAGTTTTGGCGCAACTTTGAGTGATTTTATTGGCGCGGAGTTGGCCTTTGGCCAATGCGGGTCTTGAACCACCTTCACGGGCGTGTATTCTGTAAATGGGGGTACAAAAAGAAAAGCTGGTTCAGGTGCCTCGGATCGAAAACGGGATTGGACTTATGGCTGGCTTTGACATACGGGTCATTCAGGAGTTTGCGGACGAAAGTCTGCGGGCGACCAGCCAAGATGACATCGTTGAAAAGTTCCGCAAGGAAAGCCGACAGTTTGGATTTGACTATTTCGTAGCCCTGTCACTTTGTGATCTCGCCGACCCGCCCGAAGATGTGGTTTGGGTGGATCAGTCCCCCAAGGGTTGGGATCAGATTTACATCAAGAACGATTTTCAAAACGTTGACCCATATTTCGCCGCCGCCGTTAAACAGCGCCTACCTTTTGTTTGGTCGGATTGCCTGGATCGCGTCCAACGCTCCAAGGGGGTCGCCCAGCCCACACACGATATGCTCGATGAAGCGGCGAGCTTTGGTTATGGCGACGGCATTTCAATTCCCATGCTGATTCCCGGCACGCATCGGGGCTGTGTTTCACTTACCGGTGAAAGGCCGGATCTCAGCCAGGGTCCGCGCCATACGATTCATCTCATGGCGATTTACTTGTTTGAGGCCTGTCTCCGGATCAATAAGTCCGCTTTACGGGAGTGGAAAGCCAAGGAGTTCATTGCCTTGACGGACCGGGAAAAACATACCCTGCAGCTTCTTGGCTCTGGTCTGAATGCCTCTGACATCAGCGAAGTTCTGAAGGTCTCGGAGCCGACAGTGCGATATTACATTAAAAATGCCAAACAAAAGCTGGGGGCCAACAACGTCACCCATGCAGTGGCCAAGGCCATGCTCTACGGCCACATCGAAATCTAAAAAAACCATCTTTTCTTGAAATCCTATCAGATCTGATAGGTGTTTGCCGCTGCGTGATCGCGGAACCTGTTCTCGAACAAAGGGAACATCCGCAGTGGTTTACGTCGTCAATTGGGAAAATCGACATCTATACGCAAGTGAACTGGATCAAATGTTTCAGTCGCGTTACGAGACCTTTATTGGCATGCGCCGCTGGGATCTGGATGCGCGAGATGGCCGGGAAATTGACGATTTTGACACCGACGACACGATTTATCTGATCGACAGCAAGGACGGTATTGTCAACAGTTCCGCGCGGCTGATCAGCACCGAACACCCAACAATCATCAATACGGTATTTCCGCACTTGTGTAGCGAAGAACCGCCGTGCAGCTCGCTCATCTGGGAGTCGTCGCGGGGGCATTTGAGCAGCCGCGCAACCGATCCCTTCGCCTGGACCCGCGTCATGTTGGCCCAGCTGGAGTTCTCGCTCCTGCTGGGCGTTGAGGAAGTGGTTTTCGTGGTCGACACATTCTTGCTGCCCAAATGGGTAAGCGCTGGGTGGAACCTCAAGCCGCTGGGCCCGCCCACGGAAGTAGACGGGGAAAGCTATATCGCCTGTTCGATCAAAGTTTCTTCTGCGGCCCTGCGCCTGATGCGCGACCGCTATCAACTTACACGCCCGGTACTGACCTACATCGCCGATGTTCCGGAAGTAGCATAACCAAGCAAAGGGGGAAAAGAGGTGGCATCCAGAGAGGGAGATAATACGGCAGAGCTGAATCACTATCTGTCGGATCCGGAACACAAAGAGCTTAATTTGCATTTGTCCCGTATCAAGGACCCAGCCAAACGCCGCCGCGTTGTAAGCATGATTGAGCGCGTGGCGCGGGTATCCGGAGATCTGGAATCGATACGCGCCGCCGTCATCAAACAGTAAGTCCGGGCTTGATCCTTTAAATTAATTTGCTGGCGCAAAAGCTCCTCAAAAGGCCAATTGAAGGTTATAAGGAGCCATGCATCGCTGGCAAAAAAACTGGGCAGGCCAATGAAGGCACTGCCTTGCCCCAAACTCCACTGGCACGAGGATGGCACTCCGAGTTCGAGCGCCTTTGATGACATCTATTACGCGCCCGGCGAGGGGCTGGCGGAATCGCGCCATGTCTTTCTGGACGGAAATGAGCTGCCGCAAAGCTGGGAAAGTGCCGAAACCTTCACAATTTTCGAAACCGGATTTGGAACCGGACTTAATTTTCTGGCGCTCTGGCAGCTTTGGCGCCGAGGCCGTAAACCGGGGCAGCAACTCCATTTTGTTTCCGTCGAAGGTTTTCCTTTGGCAAAGGAGGATTTGCTGCGTGCCTTGCGTCCCTTTGCCGAGGTCGCTGATCTGGCGGAGAAATTGGCATCTGTTTATCCGCCGCGCATTGCGGGATATCACCGGCTGAACTTTCCTGAAGATGGCCTGACGCTCACTTTGATTTTTGGCGAAGCTGAAGAAGTCTTGCCGATGTTTGAAGGGAGGGTCGATGCCTGGTTCCTCGACGGCTTCGCGCCATCCCGCAATCCGCAGATGTGGTCAGAGGCCCTTTTCAAGGCCATGGCGCGGTGTTCATCGCCCGGGACCCGCGCGGCGACATTCACGGTCGCTGGCGCGATCCGCCGAGGACTAGAAGGGGCCGGTTTTGTTTTAGAGCGACGGCCAGGTTTCGGCCGAAAACGAGAATGCCTGTCGGCCCAATTTGCCACGTGGCCGCGCCAATCCTTGCGCAAGCCTTGGTTCGCATCGCCGCAGCGCCAGAGCCGATTTTCAAAAGTGGCCGTGATTGGCGCCGGGATTGCGGGTGCCGCGACCGCTCATGTGCTCTCCCGCGAAGGGATTGACGTAACGGTTTTCGACAAAGCCAAAGACGTCGCCGCTGACGCTTCGGGCAATCCTGTGGGCCTCGTCAATCCCGGCTTTTCCCTGTCCGATGATCCTATCGCCCGGTTTCGGGAGGGTGCCTGCCTGCATGCCAATGGGTTTTACAATCAATTGGGCCTGCCTTCTGGCGTTTGGAGGCACACAGGTGTCATGCAAGTCGCCGCCGGTACGGCTGCGTCTGAAAAGCAAGCGCGCCTGACCAAAATGATGGGCAGCGATAATCCCTGGTTTGAAACCCTCAGTGCAGATGAAGCCCTTAGGCGACTTGGGGTCGGGGCTGACAGGCCCGCTCTTTATGTGCGTCAAGCCGGCCTAGTGGCCCCTCGGGCGGTCTGCGAGCACCTCTTGTCAGCTGTCTCTCTGCGCCTCGGCGTGGCAGTGGGGCATCTCGTCAGGGCAGCAGACGGCTGGGACCTCTTAACTCCCATGGGCGAGCCCCTCGGGCGTTTCGATGCGGTCATCATCGCCAATGCCTTTGCCAGCCGAAGCTTTGCCGAAACCAGCTGGCTCCCCTTGGTGCGCAATCGGGGGCAGATCACCATTTTGCCGCAAAATGCAGGCCTGCCAGACCTCAAGTGCCCGGCCTCTTTCGGGGGGTATCTGGCCCCGCCCCTGGGAGAAATGGAAGCGGCTGGCGTGCTGGGCGCGACCTACCGCGAGGTAGACGGCGGTGCTGAACCAGACCTGACCCTAAGCGACGCAGATCACCAGGAGAATTTGGCTGCCTTGCAAAACGGTCTCGGCTTGTCACCGATCTTGGATATCAACGAACTGGCAGGGCGTGTGTCATTGCGTGTGCGCACGCCAGATCGTTTGCCTGTTGTTGGCCCCGTCCCCGTGGCCGAAACCTATCGCCGCGCCTACGCGACAGTGCGTCACGGCAATCGTTTTGAACACTTCCCGGCCGCCGACTATCACGATGGCCTGTATCTGTCGGTCGGCTATGGCTCGCGCGGCTTTCAATGGGCGCCGCTTGCAGCTGAGATCATCGCCGCCGAGCTGCTCGGATACCCGCCGCCGGTGTCACGGGACGTGATGGAGATTCTTCACCCCGCCCGTTTTATTTTGCGGGATCTGCGCCGTGCTTAAGCGGTCAGGTTGAGCTCTTCAATCGCCCAGGCTTTCAAGTCCTTCTTGGCAATTTTGCCGGTTGCAATGCGGGGCAGTTGCTCCTGTTGCACCCAGAGATAAGAGGGGACTTTAAATTTGGCGATATGCTGTGCCAGGAAGGATTTCAGCTCTTCCGGGCTGGGGTTTTTGCCCGGTTTTGCGGCGACCACGGCTCCGAGCGCTTCCCCCAGACGTTCATCCGGCACCCCAAAGACACTGGCCTCCAAGACATCTGGATGGTGAAAGAGTGCTGATTCGACTTCATTGCAGGAGATGTTTTCCCCGCCGCGGATGACAATGTCCTTGGCCCGGTCAACAATATAGAGGTACCCATCTTCGTCCTGATAAGCGATGTCGCCGGTGTGGAACCAGCCTTCAGAGGTAAAGGCTGCGGCTGTGGCTTCTGGCTTGTTCCAATAGCCGCGCACATTTTGCGGCCCCCGCAACAAGATTTCGCCGCGCTCGCCCTGTTTGACTTCTTGTCCATCCTCATCGACCAGTTTGCATTCCAGTACCGGCGGCGTTGGCTTGCCCGTGCTGCCGGGACGGCTCACATAGCTGTCGCCAAAATTGATCGCGCCAAGAGCGTTGGTTTCCGTCAGGCCATATCCCGATCCGGGATCCTTGTCCGGGAACTTCTCTTTAAGCAAGGCCACATGTTTCGCCGGCCGCGCCGCGCCGCCAGCACCAAAATCGCGCAGGCTCGACAGGTCGTATTTGTCGACATTGGGAGAGTTCAGGATTTCAAACGACATGGTCGGCACGCCGGTGAAGGACGTAATGCGTTCTTTTTCGATCAGCTGCAGAGCTTCTTCCGGGTCCCATTTGTAAGTGAGGACGATCTTGCGACCCCCCAGCACGGACATGAGATAGATCGAATGACAGCCTGTAACATGGAAGAGGGGGATCGTCATCAAAGTCGCCGGTTGGTATTCCGATTCCTCCGGTGTGCCATTGATCTTTTCGTCGGCCAATTTGCGAGCAGTAACGATCAGGGTCCAACTAAACAAGGTGGATATAATGGCCCGGTGTGTGGAGACGGCGCCCTTCGGATGACCGGTCGAGCCGGACGTGTAAAGAATGGTGGCATCATCATCCGGGTCAATGGGGCGATCACAGGGGGGCTGATCTGGCGTTGCTGCCATCAACTCCTCATAAATGGCAATCTTGTCGGACTTGGCCTCGGAGCATCGCACTGCAATGAGCGAAAGGCCGAGTTTGTCTTGCGCCGGACGAATGCGTTCAATGCGCTCCTTGTCAGCGATCACAACCCGCGCACCGGAATCTTCGAGCCCATAGGCAAATTCTTCGGCGGTCCACCAGCCGTTCATGGGTACCGCAACAGCCCCGACGGAAAGGATCGCCATAAAGGAAATGATCCATTCGGGGTAATTGCGCATGGCAATGGCAACACGTTCGCCCTTTTCGACTTTGCAAGTCTCGGTCAATACGTGGGAAAAATTGGCCGCCAACTGGAGGACCTGATTGAAGGAATAACGCTCGTCGTTATAGACAAGAAAATCGAGGTCCCCATGGGTGGCGCCAAAGGCAAACAGATCACGCATCGTTGCCGGAGCATTGGCGAAGACATTGAGCTCAACCCCGCGAATTTCCTTGCGGGCCACCGCAAACATGGGCTCATTGGCCCGAAGATGTTCAACCAGCTGGTCTGTTACTTGTTCAAGTTCGGTCACTTGGCTCTCCTCCATCCGGCCGCGCAAAAGACAGCCGTCCCTTTTTGTTGTTTTCAAAGCCATAGGCACACCGGACTTGTCAATGACTTTCCCCGGAAATCGGCCCCTCTGGTAGCGATTGTTATCTTTTGAAGAGGTCCAAATGCATGCCGGCATCCACCAGCATGGTTTCGCCCGTCACATGGGCCGATTGGGGTCCGGCAAAAAACAGGATCGGCCCGGCGATATCTTCAGGTCGTCCGGCGCGTTTAAGGGGTGTCGAGGCCTCTTGATCGGCAACAATCCGGTCAAAGGTCTCCTGGCCAAAACGGTCGAGAAACCAGCTGGTGCCGACAAAACCCGGGCAGATCGCATTCATGCGGATGGCAGGCGCCAGCGCGCGGGCAAGTGAAAAGGTCATGGTGTTGACCGCCCCCTTGGAGGCGGCATAGGCCACCGAAGAGCCGATCCCCGCGATCCCGGCAATGGAGGAGACATTGACCACAGAGCCGGCCGTGCCCCCGCTGCTGTCGAACAGCTTCTTCATGGCGGGCGCCACCGCGCGGATCATCAGGAAGTTCCCAATCAGGTTCAGCTTATAGATGTCGATAAAATCGTCTGGCTGAAGTTTGTCGAGATCGCTGTGATCAGCAAATTTTGTCCGTCCCGCATTGTTGACCAGAATATCGATCCGACCCCATTTATCCTCAGCAGCTTGGGCGAGCCTCAGGCAGTCATCATCTTTGGACACATCCGCTTGCACGACAATGGCTTCGCCGCCTGCGCTCACACAGGCCTGCGCCACCAGGTCGGCGGCTTCGGCCCGGCTGGAATAGTTGATCACCACCTTACCGCCCTGGCGCGCCATCTGAAGTGCTGTTTCGGCGCCAATGCCGCTGGACGATCCGGTAATAATGGCCACGCGATCCTGGAACATATTGCCTCCCTGCTCCCAATATTATTATTTGTTGTGGGCTGCATCAGAGCGCACTTTTGATCAAAAGAAAAGCGGCGAACAAAAATAATCCGTGCCATAATAAAGCCGGACTGCCACAGCAAAATCGGGAGGTGCGAACAATGAAGTATTTGGCCAAAGGTGTGATTCTTGTCTTGTCGGCTTGGCTACTGACAGCTTGTTACCCTGAGAGCAATAACCCCCTATCAACTCCTGATACGTCGGTTGTCGACCCGGATCTCATTGGCCTTTGGTATGGCGGTGAAGCAGATGACCCAGAAGAGCACGCTTATTATGCGTTTCTCAATGTCGGCAAATCCGAACTGGATGTGATTGGTCTTTATTTTGATGACGACAAGGACGAATGGATCCGTTTGTCGGCTCTGACCACATCCATAGGCGCAGAGAATTTCATGAGCCTGACATTTGAAGATGAAAGCGGTGTCGTCACATCCGCAAGCAGTGAGGATGAAAAAGACCCATCTGACAAGCCCTATATTCTTTGCCGTTATGTTATTGGAAATGATGGCAAGCTGTCGGTCTTTCTCATGGATGAAGAAGCCATGATGGCTGCTTTGGCGGTTGAGGAATCAGCGGCGGCCAACAACAATTGGCTGGATGGGGGAGGCCGGATAACGGCGCCAACCGAGGTCCTGCGCAAGGTCATTGCCAAGGGCGACGCCGAAAAACTTTTCAGTGAAGTATTCGGAGTTTATGAGCGCCGGTCTTAAGATAACACTGGCGGCGGTCCTTTGGCTCACCGGTACCCTTGCCGCCGCCGCGCACAACCGTTCTCAAAGTTTTTCAACATGGACCCTAACCGATACGGGCGGGTCAGTTGTGCTGACGGTTTCCGCTCGCGAAGTTACCCGTCTGATTTCAACCGATGCCGAATATGAAAATCTGGCCCTTGTCCTTGCCAGAGAGGGTGCGCACACATTGGGCGTTTTCGATGCGACCGGACCCTGCCTGCAAACCGCGCCCCCACAGCCCTTGTCGACCCGTGAAGGCTTTGTTGCTGTCGAGTTTGCTTTTGGTTGCAAGGGATCGCCGACAGGGCTGCGATTTGAAAGTTTTTTTGAGGTTGCGCCCGGCCATACCAATTTTGCCAAGCTGCGCGGGGCCTTCGATACGGAGACGCTCTTTACGGCTCAAATGAACCGGTTCGATTTGACCGTTCTGGGAACAGAAAAGGCCCCCTCCGCCTTGGATGTTGCCAGACAATATCTTTGGCTTGGCGTGACCCACATCGCCACCGGATACGATCATTTGGCCTTTCTGCTGGCATTGATGATTTTTTCTCTGAAACCGCGGTCCATTCTTTTGATCGTTACCGGGTTCACCCTGGGTCACTCCATTACCTTAAGTCTTGCGGCGCTCCGGATCCTCATGCCCAATACCCTCACCGTCGAGGCCGTCATCGGGTTTACCATTGCGCTGGTGGCCGTCGAAAACCTGACGGCCCGCCAGGGGCTTGATCGGGCGACCCTGTGGGGCGTGATGGCAACCTTGGCGGCGCTCATGTTGATCCGAGCCATTGTCGGCAGTGGCATGGCCTGGATGCCGCTGCTGGGGCTGAGCCTTTTTGGCACGGCTTATCTGGCGCTGATGGACACACCGCAGAAGGTGATCACCTGGCGTCCGGTCCTCACAGCCACCTTTGGCCTGGTGCACGGTCTCGGCTTTGCCTCAGTGCTGCTTGAGCAGGACTTGCCCACCGGAAATCTTGTGGCCGCCTTGTTCAGCTTCAATGTGGGGGTGGAGCTTGGCCAGCTTGTCGCGGTTGCCTTGATCCTGGCCGCCGCCGCCC
>SBGZ01000018.1 GCA_006226415.1 Alphaproteobacteria bacterium | reverse complement strand
TCCGGCGCTCGCCGCGTTCAATGCATCAAAGTTCTGGGCGGCGCTAAGCGCAAATACGCCTCGGTTGGTGACATCATCGTTGTCAGCGTTAAGGAAGCTATTCCGCGCGGACGGGTGAAGAAAGGTGACGTGCTGAAGGCTGTGATCGTTCGCACCGCCAAGGAAATTCGTCGCGGCGATGGCAGCGCTATTCGTTTCGATAACAATGCGGCGGTTCTGATCAACAATCAGAAAGAGCCGATTGGGACTCGGATCTTTGGCCCGGTGACTCGCGAGCTGCGCGGCAAAGGCCATATGAAGATCGTTTCCCTGGCACCGGAGGTGCTTTGAAATGTCTGTTAAGTTGAAGATCAAAAAGGGCGATCAAGTCATCGTCCGGACCGGTAAGGACAAAGGCAAAAAGGGTGAAGTTACCCGTGTGCTGCCGGAAGAAAATCGCGCTTTTGTTTCGGGCGTGAATATGGTTCAGCGTCATACGCGTCCGACCCAGGCTGATCCGGGCGGTATTAAGCGTGTTGAGGCTGCGATCGAGATTTCCAATCTGGCGCATGTGGATCCGAAAACCGGTGAAGCAACGCGGATCGGATACAAGGTTTTGGAAGACGGACGCAAAGTCCGCTACGCCAAGAAATCTGGCGAGGTTATCGATGTCTGATACAGAAAAATATGTACCGCGACTGAAGACCAAATATGCGGAAGTTATCAAGCCGCGCCTGGTCGAGCAGTTTGGCTACAAGAACGAGCTTGAAGTTCCGCGTCTTGAAAAGATCGTGCTCAATATGGGCATCGGCGATGCTGTCAACGACACGAAGAAAGTGCGGGCAGCGGCTGAGGATCTGGCTCTGATTGCGGGTCAAAAACCGGTGATTACACGCGCGCGCAAGTCCATCGCGACTTTCAAGGTGCGTGACGGCATGCCGATTGGCGCCAAAGTCACGCTGCGTAAGGACAATATGTTTGAGTTCGTTGATCGTTTGGTCACGATTGCTCTGCCGCGGGTTCGTGATTTCCGTGGGTTGAACGGTAAGAGCTTTGATGGGCGCGGCAACTTTGCCATGGGTATCAAAGAGCACATCGTGTTCCCGGAAATTGAGTACGACAAGGTCGAAACCATGTGGGGTATGGACATCATTGTCTGCACTACCGCGAAGACGAATGAAGAAGCCAAGGCGCTTCTGTCAGAACTGCAGTTTCCTTTCGCCAACTAAGGCGTATCGGAAACAAGACAAAAGAGAAGGTCTGAAAGACTTATGGCTAAGAAAAGCATGATAGAGCGCGAAGAGAAGCGCCGTCGACTGGCCAAGAAATATGCCGCCAAGCGGGCGGAGTTGAAGGCGATTGCTGGCGACAAATCGCTGCCGGCAGACGAGCGGTTTGCCGCGCGTTTGAAATTGGCCGAGTTGCCGCGCAACTCCGCGCCGGTTCGCCAGCACAATCGCTGCGAAGTTTCTGGCCGTCCGCGCGGGTATTACCGCAAGCTGCGGATGTCGCGTATTGCCCTGCGTGAGCTGGCCTCGAAAGGTCAGGTCCCGGGCATGGTCAAGTCGAGTTGGTAAGGAGATAAGCTGATGTCTATGAGCGATCCATTAGGAGATTTGCTGACTCGGATCCGCAACGCACAAATGCGCGGTAAGTCCAAGGTAACGGCACCTGCTTCGAAATTGCGTGGTTGGGTTTTGGATGTTCTGGCTGATGAAGGCTTCATCCGGGGATATACCCGCGTTGAGAAGGCTGGTCAGTTCCCGGAGTTTGAAATCGAGCTGAAGTATTTTGAAGGCGCGCCTGTTATTTCACACATCAAGCGTGTATCGACGCCGGGCCGCCGCGTTTACAAGGGCGTGAAGGATCTGCCGAGCGTTCAAAATGGTCTCGGGATTTCCATCGTCTCTACCCCGAAGGGTGTGATGTCGGATGCCAAAGCCCGGGAAGCCAACATTGGCGGCGAAGTTCTCTGCCAGGTGTTCTAAGAAGTTGAATGAACAGGGGTGCTGTATGTGCCCACAACAAAAATAGGAATGTGACAATGTCACGAATTGGAAAAAAGCCAGTCCCAGTCCCCTCCGGGGTTGAGGTCAAATTGGACGGCCAGAATATTTCGGTCAAAGGCAGCAAAGGCGTGCTTTCGGCTGTTCTGATCGACGATGTGATTGCGCAGATGACGGACGAGGGGGTCAAGGTTGATCCGCGGGATTCCTCTAAGCGCGCTCAGGCTATGTGGGGCATGAGCCGGACCCTGGTTGCCAACCTGGTTGAAGGTGTTTCAGAAGGCTTCAAAAAAGAGCTGGAAATCAACGGCGTTGGTTACCGGGCTCAAATGAAGGGCCGCGATCTGGAGCTCAGCCTCGGGTTTAGCCATGAGGTCATTTACCAAGTGCCGGAAGGCATTGATGTGGCTTGTCCGAAACCGACGGAAATCACCGTTTCAGGGATCGACAAGCAGCTGGTTGGCCAAGTGGCGGCTGAAATCCGCGGGTATCGTCCGCCGGAGCCTTACAAGGGCAAGGGCGTGAAATACAAAGATGAATATATCTTCCGCAAAGAAGGTAAGAAGAAGTAGGTCCGACATGGGAAAGCATTTGACTGTCAGCGAGCGTCGCGTTCAACGCGTACGTCGCGCACTGAAAAAGAACTCCAAGGGTCGTCCGCGTTTGTCTGTGCACCGCACCGGCAAGCACATCTATGCGCAGATTATTGATGATGCGCAGGGCCACACGGTTGCAGCCGCCTCCAGTCTTGAAAAAGACCTGCGCGGCAAGATGTCAACCGGCGGCAATAAAGATGCGGCTGCGGAGATTGGCAAGCTGATTGCCGAGCGCGCTCAAAAGGCGGGTATTAAGGACGTGGTATTTGACCGCGGTGGATTTTTGTTTCACGGACGCGTGAAGGCTCTTGCCGACGCAGCCCGTGAAGGCGGACTCAATTTTTAAGGAAAGTCCTCATGGCACGTGAATCAAGAGATCGTAACGAACAAGACAGCGAACTGGTCGACAAGCT
>SBGZ01000077.1 GCA_006226415.1 Alphaproteobacteria bacterium | reverse complement strand
AGGGCCGGCCGGTTGGCTCCGGCGGTCTTCTCTTGTCATGAGGATGGGCCCCACGGGCACCCTCAAGAGCGCTGATTTTTAAGCTGTTTTATTCAAGTCAAACGGCAGCTCAAGTTGAGATTTGATGCCCCGGCTCCGGCCCCTATCGAAAGGGATCAGTGCTGGGCACCTTCCTGGCTGTGCGTCTCTATGAGATCGCAGGCCCGTTTGAACGCGGCTTCTATACTCAATTTAGTCGTATCGAGCAAGTAGGCATCTTCAGCCTGGATGAGCGGCGAGATGGCTCGGCCTGAATCGCGGGCATCGCGCGCCATCAAATCCGCCAGAACCCCTTCTAAAGTCACGTCTTTTCCCCCTGCGACCAGCTCGGCATGGCGCCGCCGCGCCCGTTCTTTCACGTCAGCGGTGATAAAGAGTTTGATGTCCGCATCCGGACAGACCACCGTGCCGATGTCCCGCCCGTCCAGAACCGCGCCCTTGGGCTGATGGGCAAAATCGCGCTGAACCTGCAAAATCGCCGCGCGCACCGGCTCCATGGCGGCCACAACAGAGGCCGCCGCCGCCACTTCCGGGGTCCTGAGCTCGGGCCCTGAAATGCCGGAAATGCTGAGGTTTTGTGCCGCTTTCAAAGCTGTGGCTTCATCCGCCGGGTCACCGCCCTCCTGAAGCACGACCCAGGCCACCCCGCGGTAAAGCGCCCCGGTATCAAGGTGAGCAAGGTCATAATGGTCCGCCAGCATGCGCGCCACCGTGCCTTTGCCCGAGGCCGCCGGCCCGTCGATCGCGATAATCATGCGGCCTCCTTGTCGTCGATCTGAGCGCCAAGGGTGCGCATCAGCGGCACAAAATTGGGGAAACTGGTGGCAATCACGGTCCCATCGTCCACCGTCACCGGGCCTTCGGCGCCAAGCCCCAGGATCAGAAAGGACATGGCAATGCGGTGGTCAAGGTGGGTTTGGATGGGCCCCGTTCCGGCAAGACCCACGCCATTGGCGCCGGTTTTGCTGCGTCCGCGTACAATCAGCCCTTCGGCGAGTTCTTCCACATCGGCGCCGCAGGACATCAGCCCGGCCGCCATAACCGCAAGCCGATCACTTTCCTTTACCCGCAGCTCTTTCAGGCCCTCCATCCGGGTCGTTCCCTCGGCATAGGCCGCCAGGACCGACAATATGGGATATTCGTCGATCATCGACGCCGCCCGGGCCGCAGGCACCGTGACCCCTTTCAGAGCGCTGTGACGCACCCGGATGTCGGCCACCGGCTCGCCCTGACATTGGCGCTCATTGAGATAACTCACATCGGCGCCCATCTCTCGGACTGTCGTGAAAAAGCCGGTGCGTGAGGGGCTGATCAGCACATTTTCGATGGTGAGGTCTGATCCCGGAACGATCAGCGCCGCCGCTGCCAGAAAAGCGGCAGAAGAAGGGTCGCCCGGCACGCTGATATCGGCGGCGATGAGCTCCTGCTGTCCCTCCAGGGCAATAAGGTTCCCGTCTCCGCTGGGGGTTACCTCCACCTGAACGCCAAAATGGCGCAGCATATGTTCCGTATGGTCGCGAGTCGCCTCTGGCTCGATGACGGTGGTTCGGCCCGGTGTGTTGAGGCCCGCCAGAAGGATGGCGGACTTGACCTGCGCCGAGGCCACAGGCAGCTCGTAAGTGAGGGGCAGGGGCATCGCGGCGCCCTTAAGGGTAAGCGGCAGCCGCCCGCCCGGTGCGGCCAGAACCTTCAGCCCCATACGCCCCAAAGGGGTCAGGACCCGGTTCATCGGCCGGCTCGACAAGGATTTGTCACCAATCAGGGTGGCGGTCAGGTCATGAGACGTCAAAAGCCCCATAAGCAGCCGCGCGCCGGTGCCGGAATTGCCCATATCAAGGGCACGATCAGGGGATCTGAGGCCGCCGACGCCGACCCCGCTCACCTCCCATGTGCCATCTTCCAGGCGCCGCATTGGCACGCCCAGCGCCGCCATGGCTGCCGCCGTGGCCAGCACATCCTCGCCTTCCAACAGGCCGGATATGCGCGTAACGCCAAGGGCCAGACCGCTCAGGAGGAGAGAGCGATGCGAGATGGATTTGTCCCCCGGAACACGGCAGGTGCCAGAGAGAACCTTCGCACCGGATGCTGTAAGGGGGTGCGCAACAGAGGAAGAAGACAGAGTATGCCTCCCGATAATTGACTTGAAGGTGGGACTTTGCCGGTCGCACTCTAGCAAGAAAGCCTTGCCCCTCGCAATGCGCTAATTTCTGCCGATTTTTCTCATGCGGCGCTGTGAGAAGATTTCCTTTTGACAGATCAAAAAGATCATGGCAAAGGGTCCAATCAATTTCACCATTTCCACGCCTGCGGCCTGATTGATACCGCGCGCGATCGACCTTGGAAGGATGTAAGATCCGTGGCCAAACCTGATTTGGGAACCAAACGCACCTGTCCGGAGTGCGCGGCAAAATTTTACGACCTCGGCAAAGAGCCTTGCGTCTGCCCGAAGTGTGGACACACTTTCGTGCCCGAAATCCTCTTGAAGTCGAAGCGCCGTCCGGACGAAGCCGAGACGCCCAAGCCGAAGGAAGTCGAAGAGGCTGAAGACGCCGAAGAAGAAACAGATGATGAGGACGAGGATATCGAGGTGGATGAGGTCGATACCGATGTCCTCATTGACGACGATGATGACGATGACGACGACGATGATGATGACATGGACGGCGTTGAAATCATCGATATTGACGACATCGACGACGATGACGACGAAGATGACGACACCCTGATCGATCTGGACGATGACGATGATGACGGCGTGGCCGGGATCATCGACGTTGACATCGAAAAGGATGAAAGCTGATCCGTAAAGCTTTCGCTTGATTTTGTGCGGCGGTCTCAATAGGGTCTGCCGCTCAAATGTGTCCCTCACCTGAGGGGCACGACAAGGGCCACCAGCGCCCGCCGGTCGCAGACCTTGCGACACCTGGCAAAGATGGGGCTATAGCTCAGTTGGGAGAGCGCTTGAATGGCATTCAAGAGGTCGGCGGTTCGATTCCGCCTAGCTCCACCAGTCAGTCTCTAGAAGCATTTGCTGTGATCTTTTTCACTTCATGTTTGTTGGCGAAAGCTCAATGAGTGTTGCCATCAGAAGCCAAGAGCTTCTTTTTGCATTCGGTCCGGCCGAGTGGGCTCTATGGCCCGCAATTTCGACTTGCCAGCGGTGGCTGGGTCGTCAATTGTTCGCAGGCCCAACTAACAATTTGCGAATATTTTGATGACCAAGTTTTTCGATAAAATGCGCATGACAATTTTGCCTGGCTTGTTGGCGGTAATTCTGATTGCGAACATGAGTGAGGCCGTTGTCAGGCGCGACGATGTTGAGGGGTCAAAGTATCTGGCGAAGCCTGATGAATTTCCGCCGCTTGCAACATTTTATGTGGATGGCGCGCATGGCACCCTTGTTAAGCCAAAGTGGATTGTAACCGCGGCTCACGCGACGTTTTGCGTGACGCCTGAAAGTCTGGTGCTCGTCAACGGGACACCTCGCAAAGTCAAAGCGCTTTATGTCAATCCAGACTACACGCCCGGTCAAAGCCATGACATTGCACTTGTCGAACTTGAGGAACCCGTGGCGGACGTGGTGCCGGCCGCGATTTACACGAACACTGACGAGTATGGCCAGGAGGTTTGGTTCATTGGGATCGGAGGAACCGGGACCGGTTTGACCGGGCAGACGGTTGACAATGCTGAGAACAAGGGGGTCCTCCGGAAGGCCCAAAACAAGATTGTCTATTCAGAAGGGACTCTCATCAAATTTGTCTTTGATCAGGGTGAGGCAGCCTTGCCGCTGGAAGGCGTTTCGGGTGCTGGCGACAGCGGCGGCGCTGCGTTTGTTGAAAATGAAAATGGATTTTCAGTTCTTGGAATCAGCTCTCGGCCTGAAGGTGAATTCAAGGCTTTCGGTGAATACGGGATCATTGAGGTTTATACACGTATATCTTACTTCAAGGACTGGATCAGCCTGATCATCAATGGAGATGAAACCACTCGTGCGAAGAACGCGACCTCGGCGCTGAAGGAGCTGCCTGCGGGAGTGACAGAAGACATTTTGCCTTATGTCTGCAACGACATCGGCATTAAAGAGGGTTGAGGGTCGGACGCACAGTGACCCTACGCCGGTTCTGCATCTGTCCACAGAGAGATGCAATCACGGCGCCCCCAATTTCCATCAAGCCGCCGCCTCCACAAACCATGCGCTTAAGGGCATGGTCGAGGGATTTTCCCCGAAAGCTTCAACAAACGCTGCGCGCAACCGACTTTGAAAGTCCTCCGGCGTAGAGCCGCGCGTCGCAAGCTCGTCGGCCAGGGGGTTGCCGCGCACAAGACATTCAACAAAGACATCAAGCGACCGGATCGTCTTTGAAAGGGTTCGCTGCTCTACCGATATGGATGTAAAACCCGCCTGGCGAAGCTCATCCTCAATTTGTTTCGGGTCATGATAATGAAACGGAACCTGATAAAACTGCGGCGGGTCGGAAGGAAACAAATCTTGCGCCAAGCGGTTGGCCAAATCCGCAAAGGGGTTTTGAGAGAGCGCGTCCCAGGCATTAAAAAGATATCTGCCAGAGGGCTTCAAGACCCGCCGTGCCTCTTTATAAGAGGCGACCTTGTCGGGAAAAAACATGACGCCAAACTGGCAGACAATGAGATCCAGCTCGTCGTCCGCAAAGGGCAGATCCATGGCGTCAACGATCTTGAACTGGGTATTAGCACTGCCTTTCAGTTTCTCTTCGGCGATCTCAAGCATCGGTGCGTTGAGGTCACTGCAGATCAGTTTTGTCCCGTCTGGAAATGCGGCCCGGAGTTTTTGCGACACGGCACCGGTGCCCGATGCCAGTTCCAGCAGAATATCGGGCGCAAACGGCGCCGCCTGCGCCACCAGCATATCGGCGAAGTCTTCAAAAATATTGGGTACCAGTCCCCGGTCATAATATTGGGGCACGGAGCCCGTAAAGGCAGATCCAAATGTCGACATGTCCAAGCAACCCCTTGCTGTTTTGGTGTGGGCATTAACAATGCATGCGCAAGAGAGCGGGTCAACGCCTCGTCGCCGCAGCCAGCCGGCAATATGAATGCGCTCACAGGCCGCTCTTCTGGCGGGGGCCGTCGCTGTTGGGATAATTTACACCTGAGAGGCGTTGTTTTGGGTTGTAACCGGTCCAAATGCCGCGCGCCTTGCGAGTCAATGCCTAAGATCTGCTCGTTTCAGGGGCGCGCCGCAAGTTGGCACCACCTGAAGTGGGAGTAATCGAATTAACTATGTTGAGGAGCGTCAGGAATCTTTACATGGGGTATAAACGGTTAAGCGCGCGCCAGTCTAGAACTCTTCTATAGTGAGGGATTCAGCGAATTATCCAAATTGGCCCGCGCCCTCGTCGCGGCCGGGGATTACACGCAAGGGGTTGGCATGCTGGAGAAACTGATCCGGGCTAACGTGCGCAGACAAGAGCATGCGGTTATGGTGGCCCAGGCTCTCAATGAAGCTGGCAAACCGGACCGCGCGCTGATTTATCTCGATAACCTGCCGGTGCAGGATAAGAACTACCCGGTCATGATCGGCGAGCGAATTCATATTTTGCTGGATATGGGAGAGATTGAGCAGGCCGAGGCCCTCGTGCAGCCTTTGTTGAACGAGCCTCGTACTGAACTCCTAGGGCACAGCCTGGCGGGCGATGTTGCCTACGCCAAGAAGGATTGGGCAGGCAGTATTCATCACTACAGCAAAGTGGCCGATCGCGCGGTTCAAGGTGAAACCCTCAAGCGCATGGCAAATGCCTATCTGTATTTGGGTCGGGGCGATGAGGCGATTGAACTGCTCAGCAATCATATTGGGCTCTATCCTTACGACATTCTTTGGCGCCACGCTCTGGCTGACATCTATATTCAGATCGGCCAGCTTGACCAGGCAATGCCTCATCTTGTCTTTATCGTGGATCACCAGCCGTCTGATGTGATGGCGCTCAACAACCTGGGTTGGATCTACAGCCAAAGGCCCGAAACCCTGTCCCGTGCTCTGGAGTTGACAGAGCGGGCTGCCGCTCTCGCGCCGCAGACCATTCCTGTCCTGGATACTTATGGATGGATCCTGCAGCAGAAGGGGGAAGTTTCACAAGCGCGCGGCGTCTATGAGCGCATTTTTGAAATCGGAACCCGGCATCCGTCAATCTGGTATCACTATGCCGTGGTCTTGGAAAAGAGCGCCGAGCAGGATCAGGCGCGGGATCTTTTAGAAAGAGTCTTGGCAAGTCCTGTCGAATTTGATGAGCGCGAAGACGCTCAGAAGCTTTTGGAGACCCTGCCGCCAAAAGAGGCAGAGTAACCCCCGCATCAAGAGAGACTTAAGGGCCGGGCGATCGTTGGATCAACCGGCCTGACGGTTCCTCTGAGCTGATCTTGACGTATCCGCGCAGCTTCGCCAGGCCGGCAGTGCAACGGTGATGGTCGTGCCTTCACCGGGCTGGCTTTCAATTGACCAGGTGCCGCCGTGCAGCTCCACCAGTGAACGCACCAGAGAAAGCCCAAGTCCGGTCCCGCCACGCTCGCGTGTGAGCCGATTGTCGACCTGATAAAATGGTTGATGGACCTTCTCCAGGTCTTCTGCGCTCATGCCCACACCGGTGTCTGACACACTAAAGCAAATCGCTGCTTCAGGACTTTTCCAGGCTTTGAGGCACACAGCCCCCTCCGGCGGCGTAAACTTGATGGCATTGCTCAGAAGATTAAGAGCGATTTGCTTGATGGCCCGTTGATCCCCAAAAACGCTCGGCAAATGTTCTTGAACATCAACCGCAAGCTTAAGACGTGCTTTGTCGGCCAGGCGTTTAACCATGTCCACACTGGAGGTCATGGCATAGGTCAGATCGAATTCTTCCTCCCGCAGGATCATATTGCCCGACTCAATTCTGGAAATGTCGAGGAGGTCATTGATCAAGCTGAGAAGATGCGTTCCGCTATCCAAAATTTGTGCGATGTAGTTCTTGTTGAGTTCATGCTCGGGCGACGGCGTGAATTTCAGGTCGAGAAGTTCTGAATAACCAATGATGGCATGCAGGGGCGTGCGGAGCTCGTGGCTCATATTGGCAAGGAACTCTGACTTGGCTTTATTGGCAGCCTCAGCAATTGACTTGGCCTCGTTTAGTTCTTTTTCTCTGAGATTTCGCTCAGTGACATCTTGAACTATGCCGACGAAGACCGGTGGATACTCCTCTTTCATAAGCTGAAGATGAGTTTCCGCGTCATACCGGCTACCATCTTTTCTTTGCAGGCTCGTCTCAAAGACCAGCTTTTCTTCCACCCCGGAGCGCAGGTTATCGAGGGCTCTTGTAAAGCTGTCCGGTTTGCTGAGTGGCAGGATATCGAGGGGCGTCATCAATTTGAGCTCTTCAAGCGTATAACCCAAATTGTTCTGCGCACCACGATTGGCGCTGACAAATTTAAGAGTGTCCGCGTCAAACATGTAAACTTCATCCAGTGACTGCTCAATGATCCGGCCAAGACGCGTTGCGGCCACTTCCGCTCTTTTGCGTTCGGTGACATCGGTGAGGAACATCAAAACGGCAGGCTCGTCGTCCCAATCAATCGCCTGAGCTTTCAGATCAACAACAATGGATGATCCATCGGCCTTAACCCCGCGGTATTCATAGTTCTCAGGAACGTCATCACCCTCGACGCGTGCCTTGGCATTTTCAAGGAGCCGATCGATTTCGTCGGGGGCCATAAAATCGGTGATGGATTTTCCGAGCGCTTCTTCGCGCGTGTAGCCGTGCATCGTTGCGGCGGCTTCATTCATGAAAACCACAATCCCATTGCGGTGAATGGCGATCCCGCCATTGAAGTCCTCGATAAGGCGGACAAACCTCTGATCTATAGACTGACTGGACACGGCCTTGCCCCTCCCGGCGGATCCAAGCAATTTGCTGGAGAGCCCAACGCCCTCAAGCTCGTCGAATGCGGGTTCAAGAATAAGGGAGGCAGCTGAATATTGTATAAAGCCCCTGTTTACCTCTTGTTAATTCTATGGAGTCGCAGGGCATCGCTAAGGAGTTCAAGGGTCTCGCGCCTCAGGCTCTACCCTCAAAGCGTGCCGCCAGGGCCTGGATTTCGCGCTGCATATGATCTCGAAAGAGCGTGACGCGTTTGGTGTTGCGCAGGTCAGGGTGATAAAGCAACCAGAGGCCCAAATTGTGCTGAACTTCAGGTTCCCGAAATCTTTCAAGTCCCGGATCACTGTCGCCCATAAAGCAAGGAAGAAAGCCCACACCCAACCCCTCTTTCAGCGCGGCCAAGGTGAGCGAAGTGTCGTCGACCTGAAAAGAGTGGTCCGCTTGCGGCCGCGCTTGCCGGGTCCAGGTTTTGTGAAATTCGCAACAATCAACTCCGATCCATTGCTCCTTGGCTCGGCCCGCTTTGACGGCGGCGCAATAGGCGGTGGACCCATAGACAGCTGAAGCGATGGTGGTCAACCTTGTGCCAATGAGGGTTTCTTGCGGCGTGTTGGTTTGCCGAATGGCAATGTCGGCCTCCCGTTCAGCGAGGCGAACCGAATGATTGGTCACCTCAAGACAGAGCTCAATGTTGGGGTATCGGGATGTGAATTTGGCAAAAAGAGGCATCAGGATCGAGGACGCCATATTGGCGATGGCGGTGACACGAAGGACGCCGGACACTTCTTCATTTCTGCCGCCACTTGTCGCCTCAAAAGAGAGGAGCTCCCTTTCAATGCGCAAAGCGGTTTCTCTAAGCACGCGCCCCTCAGTCGTCAGGACATATCCGGTTGCCCGGCGTTCGGCCAGCGGCGTGCCGAGCTCTTTTTCAAGCGCGTGAATACGTCGAGAGATGGTCGAATGCTGTACCCCCAAGCGTTTTGCGGCGGCGCTGAAAGATCCTTCTCGCGCAAAGGCCAGAAATATGCGCGCGTCATCCCATTGCATCAGCTTGTCTCCCTCCATGTGCAATTGTGCAAAACCGGTTTCCATATTTCAACAATTTTCAAAACTACACAGAACTGCGTTCATTAGACCAATGGAAAGGTACCATCCGGAGTTTGGATACTGATGATGAGTCTGTTGAAAAAGCGAAAGGGCCGAAAAATGGCCAAGAAATTTGAAAATTGTGAGGGCGGATGCACTTGCGGTCACGTCAGATACAAGGTGAGCCAGCCGCCGTTGATTGTCCATGCCTGTCACTGCCGTTGGTGTCAACGCCAGACCGGCGGCCCACATGTCGTCAATGCGCTTTACGAAGCAGAACTGATAGAGCTGACCTCCGGCGAGGTCGAAGTCAAAACAGTGCCATCGCCAAGTGGTGAGGGACAAATCATCGCCAGATGCCCAAGCTGCCGGATTGCGGTCTGGAGCAATTACGATTTCGGCGGTATGCGCGAACAGGTGCGCTTCTTGCGGGTCGGCACGCTCGATAACCCGGATCTGATGCCACCCGATGTACACATCTTCACCTCGACAAAGGTCCCTTGGTATATCATTCCACCCAAACATCTGGCCGTTAAGGAGTTCTACGACTCCACCAAAGTCTGGTCGCCGGAAAGCCAGCAGCGCTATCGCAAGTGGAAAGAAGCAACCGATTGATCAAATTTCGGCCCACAGAAATTTAAAACTCCAATAGAGGAATAATGAAAATCATGATTGAGAAACTAAACAGCAAGGCCCTTAAATCCATCATGCTGGCATCAACACTTTTTGTTGTACCGAGCATGAGCGCCTGCGCTGAAGAAGGCGGTGATGTGCAAGTGAAAATTGACCGGGCCATGTCCGCTGCACCAAGTGATATCTCTGCCGAGGCAACAATTGTGGATGCAGATGGAACGGTTCTCAGAGAAGGCACCAATGGCTGGACCTGTATACCCGGTGTGCCACTGATCCCGGGTGATGATCACCCCATGTGCAATGACGCGGTTTGGATGAAATGGCTGGATGCTTTTGCAAACGGCAAAGAGTTTTCAACCGATGTCATCGGCGTGTCCTACATGCTGCAGGGTGATGCATTGGTCAACAATGACAACCCCGCTGCGACAGACCCCAGCGACGGCGGCATGTGGGTGCAGGACGGCCCGCATTTGATGATGCTTTTCCCGAGCCTTGACATGATTGCGGATCTCCCGCGCGACCCCTATGTGGGGGGTCCCTATGTTATGTGGGATAATACTCCCATGGTTCATGTCATGGTGCCGGTTGTCCCGAAGGAACGCAAATAGCCTAAAAACCCTTGGGCTGAGGGCGAGCAAGCCCCGAAAAGAGTGTACAAAACCAGAAAGTTTGGGTTTTAATCGCTTGGATCGGGGCTATAGCTCAGTTGGGAGAGCGCTTGAATCGCACTCAAGAGGTCGGCGGTTCGATTCCGCCTAGCTCCACCAG
>SBGZ01000067.1 GCA_006226415.1 Alphaproteobacteria bacterium | reverse complement strand
TGGTTCCTTTTTCTCCGATGGGTTAGAATAATCATCAGATTTGAGAGGGGACGGGAAATGAACATGAAAAAATTGATCGCAGGTCTGGTCGTTGTCGGGTTTGGCTTATTTGGGTCACAGGCCCTGGCTGAAGATGGACCCTCTCGGCTCATTATTGGGCTTGATCTTTCGGCCAGCAATCCGCTCGTCACCGACAATGCCTATGCCAGCAAGGCGGGCCGACGCGTTGGCGATGAGATCGGCGAGCTGGTCTATCGGTCCGAGCTTTCCGTGCGCACTTTTGGGGCCTATGACGCGGATGCCAATCCCTTCACATTTGACGCCATTGCCAGTGTTCATGATGAGCCGCAAGCCTTGAAGAACGACATGACGCTGTTCATATCCAACGTTCCCTTGCTGGTTCAGCAGGGCAAGCTGCAGACCCAGCCGATGACCAACATCATCGCTTTTATGGAAGAGCTGTCCTTGACGCTCGATTGCCGGGAAATGCCGACCACGATTATTCTCGTAACCGATGGTGTTGAAGATTCGGAATATGTCCGGCTGATCCACCGAGATGCGACATTGCCTTTGCCAGAGACCAAGATTTTCCGGTCCTGTCAGGAGCTGCAAATTCTCGGGCTTGGACGCGGCATCAACTCTCCGAGTGAGACCAAGCGTTTGCGCGAAGAGTGGGAGAAATGGGCCAAAGCCGCAGGGTTTAAGAAATTTGTCGGACTGAACGACTGGTAGGCCATTGGGTTATTGGCCCTGAGCGGCCAAATTTTCCTCAATCATTTCTTTGAGATCGGCGGGCGTTTTGCCCGCCTTTTTCATGGCCTGAAGGGAATGATCGCGGTCACGCTTGGAAAACTTGCGCCCGTTCTCGTCGACCAGGACGGCGTGATGATGGTAGCGCGGCGCGGCAAACCCCCAAAGCTCTTGCAAAACCCTGTGTATATGAGTGGCGCTGTAAAGATCGCGGCCGCGCACCACATCGGTGATGCCTTGCAGGTGATCATCAATGACGACCGAAGCGTGGTAACTCGTGGTGGAGCCTTTGCGGGCCAGGACGATGTCTCCGGCATTTGTCGGGTCGACCAGCGTAGACCCTTTGGGGAGGTCGTTGTCACTGCCCTGTTCGTCGAAACAAAGATCACTAGATACTTCCTGCAATGCCTTTTCGAGATCAAGACGCAGAACATGCGCATCGCCGCTTGCCAGTCGTCGGGCGGTGTCTTTTTCGCTCAACATGCGGCAGGTGCCTGGGTAGAGGGGGCCATCGGGGCCGATGGGCAGGTTTTGCTGGTGCGATGTTTCGAGAATTTCCTTGCGACTGCAAAAGCAGGGGTAAGTCAGACCCCTACCGGAAAGCTTTTGAATGTATTCCGCGTAAAGAGGCAAGTGTTCGGATTGGCGCCGCACAGGCTCTTGCCAGGTTAAGCCGAGCCACCTCAAATCTTCGAGGATCGCCCTTTCAAATTCTGGTTGGCAGCGCGTTTGATCGGTGTCTTCAATCCGTAACAGGAATCGCGCATGATTATCAGTCGCGAACTCAAAGGCAACCCAGGCGGCATAGGCGTGGCCGAGATGCAGAAAGCCCGTTGGGCTTGGCGCAAAGCGGGTGACGGTGCCGGATGCGGTCTGGGTGGGGTGTTGAGGCTTGGACATGGGATTTGGCTAATGTATCACGCCCGCGCGCGCAAGTGTGTTGTCGCCAAAAGAGAGAGACAAAGCTCTGGATTTTGCCTTCAAAGGCAGTAAACTTCCTTTAAAGGGTGAAACTCACACGTGAGGAAGTGGCGCTCCTTGATTTCGCCCATGTGCAAGTAAGCAAGTAAGAATGGGGGATGGCATGAATGTTCATGTCCAAAATGCCACCAAGCTCGCGTCGCCGGAGGCCTGTCCGGCGCTTGTTCTGAATGCGGACTATCGACCGCTCAGCTATTTTCCCCTGTCTCTATGGTCCTGGCAGGATGCCATCAAGGCTGTTTTTCTGGATCGGGTGAACATCGTTTCTGAATATGAGCAAGCGGTGCACAGTCCCAGTTTCGAGATGCGCCTGCCCAGTGTTGTCAGCCTGAAGTCCTATATCAAGCCGGCGCTCTATCCGGCTTTTACCCGCTTCAACGTATTCCTGCGTGACAGGTTTGAGTGTCAGTACTGCGGGGTCAGCCATGATCTGACCTTCGACCATGTCATACCACGGTCTCGTGGCGGACAGACGACCTGGGAGAACGTGGTGGCGGCGTGCAGTCCCTGCAATTTGAAGAAGGGCGGGCGCATGCCTGCCCATGCGGAGATGTTTCCTTCGCAGAGGCCCTATCGGCCCACGGTTCATGATCTGCATCGCAATGGCCGGGCTTTCCCGCCGAACTATCTGCATGAAAGCTGGATGGACTATCTCTATTGGGATACCGAGCTGGAACCTTAAGCTGGCTTTACTGGCAAGCTACAAAAAAGGCGGCCCCAAAAGAGCCGCCTTTATTCATTTGAATTTTGTCTGACGCTTATTCAGTGGCTTCTTCGTCGCCGCCCATCATATCGTCCATGGCATCTGCTGCCTCATCCATGGCCTCATCCATGGCATCGCCCGCTTCGTCAGCGGCTTCGTCCATGGCCTCATCAGCTGCATCCATGGCTTCGTCTGCAGCTTCTTCGACAGCGTCTGCTGCTTCATCCATGGCTTCATCGGCTGCGCCAGCGGCATCGTCAGCAGCTGGAGCGGCTTCTTCAGCGGCCGGTGCCGCCGGGGCTTCCTCGGAGCCTTTGTCGCCGCATGCGCCGAGCGTCAATGCACCTGCAAATGCAAGTGCCAACAGAGTTTTAGAAGTAAAAATATCCTGCATGTGTCCCAAGTCCTTCACGCGTTAAATTGAGAATCAAATCAGTTCCCGAACTAATTTTAGTTTTTGCATGCGAAGTTGTCCAGAGCGGCCCTCTCGCGGGGGTTCCGGTCCGTGGCTCCGCAACGATTGTTAACTTATACTTTTTCGGAAAGTTTGATCGCGAAACGGGTTCCAGCCTTGATGGCGTTTGTCAGAATGCGATATCCCGGCGTTTGTTCGGCGCCCTTTTCAATGGCAATGTCGTGATGCTCGATTTCTTCTTCGCGAAATCTGGCGATGGTGGCTTTGAGTTCAGCTTCTTCCTGGTCTATTTCGTCCAGTTGGTTTTGATAATGCTCATCAATGACGTCTTCAACGGCTGCCGTGCAGGCCATGGCGGCCTTTTCGCCCATCAAAGCGGTGGTGGCGCCGAGGGCAAAACCGGCCACATGCCAAATGGGCGTGAGGGCCGTGGGCCTGACCGCTCGTTCATTGATGATTTTGTTGAAGGTTTCCAGGTGAACCTGTTCCTGCGCTTCCATGTGACGAATGGTTTCCGCGCTCGCCTTTTTGGTGCCGCGTTTGCCTAAAACGGCCAATTGTCCCTGATATATCCGGGTTGCGCCATATTCGCCGGCATGGTCGACCCGCAACATTTCCGCCATGCGTTTTTCGCTGGATTTTGCGCCGGGCCGCAGTTGTCCCATGTTTTTTCTGGGTTTGGGGCTCATCATTGGCATGGGGGCCTCCTGGGTTTATGCCTGTCGCGCTTTGTGTGCTTTTATCTCGCGCAAGGATGTTGCTGCACCTGTGAGGGTTAAGGACGCGGCGATTAAGAAATTATAACCCGCCATGGAGATTCCGAAAAGGGACCATGGAATTTCGTCGCAAAGGACCACATCGCTGTTTTCCAGAGCGAGCATGGCCTCGATGCTCATACGAGCGCCCGAAACCGTGCAAGAGGCGGGCCCGGCCCACCATTTGTATTCAACGCCAGCATGATAACCGGCCAAATAAGCGCCGTAGCCGAGGGCTAGGGTCACTAATATGAGGAAAATTAAGGGCAGGCCTGTTGACCTTGTTTTTTCTGTGCGGGTGGCTATCCAACCAAGGAGCCCCAAAAAGATGGCTGCCCAATAGGCCTCGCGCTGATCAAGGCAGAGGGGACACGGCGGAAGATTGCCGAAATGTTCAAAGCCATGGGCCGCGGCCAGGGTGAGAGCGGAAATGGCAATGAGCAGGACCAGGACTTGGTCGGCGGTCAAGGCGCGGGCGCGGGTGATCCAGGTTGTTATCGCATGCATCAGGATGGCCTCAGAAATAGGATTTGAGCAGGTGTAACCCCTCAACCCCAAGGGTAATGCCAAAATATAACAAAAGAGCAACCCAAAGGGTGCCAAGCAGGCCGCCGATCAAGACCAGACGACCGTCCCGCTCCAGAAATCCGATGGACATGATGGCCACACCAATGCCGGGGACCGTGTTGGTTGCCGGCAGGGGCACCAGAATGGACGCGCAAAAGATGGTCATAAAGGCGCCGGCAATCCGTTCTGCGGTGCCATGGGTGGCCCAGATCAGGCTTGGCCGCGCAATGCGCTCAAACCAGCCGACATATTTTGCGGCTCGCTCGGCAAGGTTGGCGAGGCTTTCTTTCGTTATGGATTTGCTGCGCGCCTTTTCGGGCAGCCAAAGGGTTTGGCGACCAGTGGCAATTTGCAGGGCGACAAATATCATGGGTACGGCCACGGCCTGGGGAATGCCATAAAGAAACGGGATGCAGACCGGCAGCGCCAGCACCAGCTGAACAACGCCAAACCCGCGCCCGGACAGCTGGTCGACCAGAGATCCAATGGTCAAGGTGTCGCCCTCGCAGGCCTCGGCAATGCGGCGCAGCAGATCGGTGGTCGAATCGGGCTTGTGACTTTGCGCTTTCTGGGAATCTGTCATATGGGGTCTGAAGCCTGCGGGGGGGGCGGTACTTGATTGGTTTGATTTCGCGCACCCTACAATAACAGCCCTAACAATGGGGTAAAATAGTGCCGAAAAGATGTTGTCCACCCCCTGTTAATCGCAGTTGACGGGGCGGCCATTTTACCTATGATGCCCGCTTTCCAGATGGCCACCGCTTGGGAGGCCATCAGGTGAAATATGCGGATGTGGCGGAATTGGTAGACGCGCGGGATTCAAAATCCCGTTCCTTCGGGAGTGAGAGTTCGATTCTCTCCATCCGCACCATATTTCCCGGCTTTGCCTTCCTTCTGGACCTCCTTGATATTGTTGAAATTTAGCCTGTTTGCCTGGGTCGCTTGCCCGCGGGCGCCTGATGGGGCATGGTCTGGGAAAGGCTCTTGCCACCTGGTAAGGCCGTGATCAGAAACAGGGGGGAGGGTCTGGTCTTATGAGACCTTGGAAAAGCTCGGTAAAGATCGCGACAGCGGCGCTGTCTTTGTTTGTTTGGACCTTGTCCACATGGCCGGGGGCTGATGCCCAGGACGGCGATGACGTCATGCCCTCGGACCCCTATTTGGCTGAGCTTTATGCGGATACCTGTATGGCCTGTCATGCCAACCCGGACAGCGGCGCGCCGATGACCGGGGATGTCGTGGAATGGGAGGCGCGGTTGGCTCAAGGCGAAGACGTCCTGCTTGACCACGTGATCGACGGCTTTAAAGGCATGCCGCCGCTGGGATCCTGCTCGGATTGCTCGGAACAGGATTTCATCGACCTCATAGATTTTATGGCGACCGGGGGGTGAACGCCGAATGCTCAGACGCGATCTCTTGAAATCCATTGCTGTGGGCAGCTTTTTTGCGGCGCATCCCCAGTTTTTGGGAATGGCCTCCGCTGCGCAGGCGGAGCGGCGGGTTATTCCCTGGCAAAACTGGTCCGGTGTTGAAAGCTGCGTGCCTCAGGTCAAGTCCGCGCCGCGCGATTTGGATGAGCTGGCAAGTCTCATTAAGCAGGCCAAAGGTCCGGTGAGGGCGGCTGGCTCGGGGCATTCATTTACACCTCTGGTGCCAACAGAGGATACGCTGGTCTCCTTGCGGCGATTTTCAGGTCTTCATTCGGTGGATGCTGAGAAGCTGCAGGCCACCTTTGGAGCGGGCACGCGGCTTGGTAGTGTCGGGGAGCCGCTTTCGCAGGCGGGTCAGGCGCTCCACAATATGCCGGACATTAACAAGCAGACCCTGGCGGGCGCCTTTGCCACGGGCACCCATGGGACCGGCCAAATGCTCGGGGCGCTTCACAGCCATCTGGTCGCCCTTAAAATGGTGACGGCATCGGGGGATCTGGTTGCCTGCTCACGGGAACATAATCCGGAGCTCTTTGATGCGGCACGGGTTTCGCTGGGTTCGCTCGGGATCCTGACCGAGGTCACCTTGCAGAACCGGACGCCTTACAAGTTGAAGCGTCGCTCCTGGGTCGAGCCGCTTGAAGATCTGCTGGCCCGGCTCGAAAAACTGGGGGAGGAAAATCTGACTTTTGAGTTCTTCCTCATTCCATTCTCCAATATGGCAATTGCGACGACCACCAATGAAACGGATGAACCGATTACCGGCCGACCGGCCGATGATGACAATGAGGGGGTGTTGGAGCTGAAAAGCCTGCGCGACAAACTCGGCTGGTTCAGTGGACTTCGGTCCTGGCTCATTAATCAGGCGGTGAAGGGGCAGGGCGAAGAAGAGTTTGTCGATGTTTGGTGGAAGATTTTCCCTTACGAGCGGGAAGTCCGTTTCAATGAGATGGAATATCATCTGCCGGCAGAAACAGGAGCGAATGTGGTGCGCGCTGTTCGAGACGTTATCGAAAAGAAACATCACGAAGTGTTCTTCCCGATCGAGTTTCGCTACACCCACTCCGATGATGCCTGGCTCAGCCCGTTCTACAAGCGGGCCTCTTGCTCTGTCGCTGTTCACCGATATTTTGAAGAGGACTTCAAAGCCTATTTTGCCGATGTGGAGCCGATACATTGGGCGCATGAAGGACGGCCGCACTGGGGTAAGATTCATACGCTCGGCGCCGAGGCACTTTCAAAGCTTTATCCGCGCTGGCAAGACTTCCTGGATGTGCGAGCCACGCTGGATCCGTCCGGCAAGTTTCTCAACGATCATTTGAGGCACCTCTTCGGGATCGTTTGATCTGTGCTCAAAATACTGATTTTTCTTTGGCCAGGATGGTGATCAAGATCCCGCCCAGAATGATGGTACTTGCCAGTATGAACCGCAGGGTCATGCTTTCTCCCAGGAACAGGATCCCGCCAACAGCGGCCACGACCGGGACCGCCAGCTGGACGATGGAAGCCTTCATTGAAGATAAACCTCGCAGGGCAGCGTACCAGATGATGTAACCCATACCGGATGCAATTGCGCCGGAGGCGATGGCGAGGGTGATACCGGCGGGAGAAATGTGTGAAAAGGCGGTCGGCAAAATGCCAGTAAGGAGCGCCAGTGGCGCGGCGTAGACAAAATTGCGCGCGGTGCCGATCACGGGATCGACTTCGGACTTGCCGTAAAGGGAATAGAGCCCCCAGCCCATGCCTGAAAGCACCATGAGGCCCGCTTGCGGAACCGGAGGGGCTGCGATGCCCGGTGACAAGAGATAGACCAGGCCGCCGAGCGCCATGACCGCGCCCAGCCATTCGGCGGCTGTCATGCGCGCCCCTCGAAAGAGGGAAATGCCGATCATTGTGACCTGAACAGAAGCAAACAGAAGAAGGGCGCCGGTTCCGGCGGGCAGAGCAACATAGGCCATTGAAAAGGCAATGGCGTAAAAGAAGAGAGCCAGGGTTGGCCGCCACTTGGGTGCCCCCAGGATTTTTACAGATCTGCTGCGCAGGGCAACCAGGAGAATCAAAAACAATGCGCCGCTCAGCAATCTCAAGCTGGTAAAGGCCAGAGGATCAATTTCGGGACGTTGGAGTGCGGCGCGGCACAAAATGGAATTTGCGGCGAAAGCGATCAAAGTCAGACAGGTCAAAACGATTGTTTTGGCTGTGCTTTGAGTGATTTTGTCGGTCAATGCCTGTGTGCTCCCTTTGAGTTTCAACAATTGCCGAATTTGCCTCTGCTCGCAACAAAGCAATTTCAGGGCGTTAAGAGGCTGGCGGATTGTGCTCGAATTGGCTATTTTTGTGTGGTTATTCACATCCCGTTTCAGGGACAGATTTTGCCAAAACCACAAACTACAGTTCGTTTGGCCAGAGAGTCGGAATATACCCGTGTCGGTGAGATAACCGTGCGCGCCTATGAGGCTGTGCCGGGCGCGCTTGATGACGACCGTGACTTTTATCGCGATCAATTGCGCGATGTGGCTACGCGGGCCAAGTCCTCCGAAATATTGGTGGCCGTTGATGAAACCGGAACAATTCTGGGCGGTGTGACCTATGTTCCCGATAGCGCGAGTGAGATGTCGGAATGGGAACTGCCCAACGTGGGCGGGTTTCGTATGCTGGCCGTTGATCCGGATGTGCAAGGGCGCGGTGTTGGGCGGTTGCTTACGGAAGCCTGCATAGAAAGAGCGCGGGTCGCGAACCGCGAGAGTGTTGTGCTTCACACGATTGCTGAGTTTGTCGCTGCCCAGCACATCTATACCCAACTGGGGTTTCTGCGCGACGAAACGCTCGATCTGGATCTGGATCACGTCTATTTGTTGGGCTATCGACTGCCCCTAAAATGAAATTCAAAACAGCAAAGGATTTTCATGATGCGCACCGTCCCCAGCGATATTGAGATTGCTCGTGCCTGTGACATGAAACCCATTGGGGAGGTGGCTGCTGGTCTTGGTATTCCTGCAGATAAGTTGCTCCACTATGGGCCCTATAAGGGAAAGGTCGCGCTGGATTTCATCGAATCTCAGCCTCAAAATCCGCATGCCAAACTTGTTCTTGTGACGGCGATATCACCAACCCCCGCCGGAGAGGGCAAGACGACAACAACGGTCGGTCTCGGGGATGGGCTCAATCGCATCGGGAAAAAGGCGGCTATATGCATTCGCGAACCCTCGCTGGGACCTTGTTTTGGCATGAAGGGCGGGGCTGCCGGTGGCGGCATGGCGCAAGTGGTGCCCATGGAAGACATCAATCTTCATTTTACCGGTGACTTCCACGCGATCGGTGCGGCGCATAATCTCCTGAGCGCCCTGATCGACAATCACATCTATTGGGGCAACGAATGTGAACTCGACAGCCGGCGCGTCACATGGCGGCGTGTTGTCGACATGAATGACCGAGCGCTCCGGCAGATCACTAATTCGCTGGGCGGCGTGGCCAATGGATTTCCAAGAGAAGATGGTTTTGACATTGTTGTTGCCTCTGAGGTGATGGCCGTTTTCTGCCTGGCTCAAAATCTGAACGACCTGAAAGAGCGGCTCGGCAAAATGGTCATCGGATTTAGGCGGGATCAAACCCCCGTGACAGCGGCGGAGATGAAAGCGCCGGGTCCTATGACGGTTCTCTTGAAGGATGCGCTGGCGCCTAATCTGGTGCAGACCTTGGAAGGCAACCCGGCCTTTATTCATGGCGGGCCCTTTGCCAATATCGCGCATGGTTGCAATTCGGTTATTGCCACCCAGACCGCACGTAAGCTTGCGGACTATGTGGTGACGGAGGCCGGATTTGGAGCCGACCTGGGCGCTGAAAAATTCTTTGACATTAAATGCCGAAAGGCAGGTCTTAAACCTGATGCGGCGGTTATTGTTGCCACGGTGAGGGCACTTAAAATGCATGGCGGGCTGGCTAAAGATCAGCTGGGGACGCCGGATGTGGCGGCGGTGCGAAAAGGCTGCGCCAATCTTGGACGCCATATTCGTAATGTGCGCTCCTTCGGTGTGCCGGCGATTGTGGCGATCAACCGATTTGTGGTGGATTCGGAGGAAGAACTTCAAGCGGTTGAAGAATATGCGGGCTCTCTCGGGTGTCCGGTCGTGCGCTGCCAACATTGGAGTGATGGCGGCGCCGGCGCCGAAGACCTGGCGCGAGCCGTGGTTGCGCTTGCAGAAAGCGGGGCCTCTCAATTTGCGCCGCTTTATCAGGATGAGCTTCCTCTTTGGGACAAGGTGGAGCGTGTCGCGAAACGGATATATGGGGCGAGTGAGGTTCAGGCCGACAAAAAGGTGCGAGATCAGATTCGGAAATTCCAGGAAGGAGGTTACGGTCATCTGCCGGTCTGTATGGCTAAGACGCAATATTCCTTCTCGACGGACCCCAATCTTCTCGGGGCGCCTTCCAACCACTCCCTCACGGTTCGCGAAGTGCGGCTATCCGCGGGAGCAGGGTTTCTGGTTGTCATCTGCGGAGATATTATGACCATGCCTGGGTTGCCGCGTTCTCCGGCGGCCTATCAAATCGACCTTGACGATGACGGTGAGGTAGTTGGCCTGTTTTGATCCCAAGGAGGAGACACAAATGTCTGGACCGCTTGAAGGTTATCGCATTGTCGATTTGACCAGCATGATCTCCGGGCCGGTGGCCACGCAGCTGCTGGCAGATCAGGGCGCCGATGTCATCAAAGTGGAGCCTTTGACCGGCGATCTGGTGCGCTATATGGGGTCGGGCCAAGACGGGCGCACAGGGACTTTTCTGTCGTCCAATCGCAACAAGCGGTCTCTGGCGCTCGACTTGAAATCGGACGCGGGCATGAAGGTGCTCCAGCGCTTGATTGGCTCAGCGGATGTTTTTGTTCAAAACTTCAGGCCGGGCACGGCTGCGCGCATGGGGCTTGGCGAGGCGGACGTGCGGGCAATACGGGACGATATCATTTATGTGTCCATCAGTGGGTTTGGGGAGAGCGGGCTCTATTCAAAGAAGCGCGTTTATGATCCCTTGATCCAGGCGCTGAGCGGCCTGGCTACTATCCAGGCTGATCGGGAGACGGGGCGCCCTAAGATGATCCGCACCATCATTCCCGATAAATTGACGGCGATGACGGCCGCCCAGGCCACCACGGCCGCATTGTTGTCGCGAGCGAAAACCGGCAAGGGGCAGCATGTCAAAGTATCGATGCTGGATGCGATGATTTCATTTCTTTGGCCGGAAGGATTGGTGCAGCTCACCTTTCCGGGGCAGGAAAAGCAAATCTCGCGTGCGCAACTGGCGCAAGACCTGGTGTTTGAGACTTCTGATGGATATATGACCGTTGGCGCCGTTTCGGATTCAGAATGGCAAGGCCTTTGCGCCGCTCTTGGTCAAGAGCAATGGCTGGAGGATGAGCGCTTTAAAACACCGCACAAGCGTGTCGTCAATGCGGACGCTCGTTTGAAACTCACCCAGGAAACCTTGCAGACACGAACGACATCCGAGTGGCTTGAGGTGCTTGATGCCCATGATGTGCCTTGTGCACCCATCCTTGACCGTGCGGGGCTTCTTGGGCATCCGCAGGTTTTGGCCAATCAGGCGATTGAAGAACTTGAAGACGTTCAGATCGGCTCCTATCGACAGCCACGTCCGGCGGCCCGGTTTTCAGAAGTCGATTACCAGCCGCCCAGAATTGCGCCTCGGTTGGGCGAGCAGTCAGAGGAGATCCTTGGCGAGTTGGGATATTCAGACGAGGAAGTATCGAATTTGCGCAACAGCGGTGCGATCGGAGTTCCTGCGCCCTAGAGCGGAAGCATCAGATAGATCGCGCCCGCCGCGATGGCCACGCCGTAGGGAACGGGGCCGTTTTTTTGTAACACGCGCGGTAATGTGCCGTTGGCATCGGGGCGCCCGCGCGCAGCAATGGCCCGCGCCACAATCAAAAGAAGGGCGAGCAGGCCGCCAGCGATAAACACGGCAGCTAAAAATACCAGCATGTGTTCCAGCCCTGTCCACAAACAGAGGGCAGAGAGTAATTTTAGGTCTCCGCCTCCCATGAAATTGATATTTATCAGCAAGAGACTGAACGCCAGCATGAGGGCCGATGCGGCCAGGTGCGAAAGCCAATTTACCGGTCCGGGACTGGCCAAGGCGGCCACAACGAACAGTGCTGCGCACGCGAGGACGAGCCAGTTCGCGATGTTGAATTTTATGATGTCAACACAGGCCGCATAGATCAGGAGCAGAGCCAGCAAGATTTGAAAAAGATTCGAAACGGCGAGCATAGGCGCGCTTAGAAATCCTGGTCGGAATGGTCGGATTGGTCGGCCAGCATTTGCTCGACCCGTTTGAGGTTCTCCTCGGCGATCTTGTAATAAGCGGGGCTTTCTTCCGCTGCGAGGTTGAAGTAGTGCCGCGCGCGCTTCAGGTCACCCTTGAGCATGGCAATGTAACCAATGTTGTTGAGGGCAATATAGCGTTCCTGCTGGTTGACCCCTTCGAGGGCCTCAGCATAACGCCCCAGTTTTGCAAGGGCGATCTGACGATTTGACGCGGCCGTTTTGTTGCGGGGATCAATGTTGAGGGCGGCCTCAAAATGAGTGAGGGCGTCCTCGGGCCGGTCTTGTAGCAAGAGGGACATACCGACATTGTTGCGCAAGGCAATGGACCCAGGGTTCTGAGAAAGTCCAAAGGCATAGGCATTGTTGGCCTCATCCCAGGCCTTTTGGCTGTCATAGATCTGTCCCATGGCATTCCAAGAGCGCCATAGGGATTGATCGGCGTCGACTGCTTCTGAAAGTTTGGTGAGCGCGAGAGCGTTCTGGCCGTCACGCAAATAGGCCAGGCCCTGGCCCTGTAGCGCACGAGCTTGAAAAGTTTCGTCGGCCTCAAGGTCCCGATAAAGGGTCAGCGCGTCGGTGGTGTGGCCGAGAGACAGATTGCTTTCGGCCAGGCCCAAGAGGGCATCCTTGTTGTCCGGTTCGGCCGCCAGGACTTTGGAAAAACTCGTTTGCGCTGCTTCGGCATCGCCGCTGGCGAGCTGTTTAAGGCCCCGGGCAAAGATGGAATTGACTTCCGAGTGTTCGAGAGTGGCTGGCGAATCTGGTGGTGCAGAAAAATCCTGCTTGCCCAGAAGGTCGGGTGAACAGGCCGGTAGTGCCATGAGAAGGCCGAGTATTGAGACGGTCAAAGATTTGTTCATTGGAGCATACTCTGTTAGCGGCTCATTTCACCGGGTTGGTTAAAGACGAAGCAAGGACCGATCTAGGTTTGTAGAAGAACTCTGAAAATCCGAATAATAAGTGGTGTCATGATGGTGAGCATCAGAGACGGCAAAATAAACAGCACCAGTGGCAGGGACAATTTGACTGGCAACTGGTTGCCTTTTTCTTCCGCCGCCAGCATTCGATTGTTGCGCATTTCTGCCGCGTAGACGCGCATGGCTCTGGCCAGGCTTGTCCCTAATTGCTCGGACTGGATGAGGAGTGTCGTCAGAGAATGCACCTCATCAATGTCGACCCGCTCGGCGAAGTTTTTCAAAGCATCGGTGCGTCCAACACCGGCCTGAAGCTCAAATGAAATCAGGTTCATCTGCTCAGCAACCACGGAATGAACGCTTTCCATCTCTTCGCCGACGCGCTTGAATCCGCTGGCCAAAGAAGCGCCCGCGTCAATGCAAATAAGAAGCAGGTCCAATGCATCGGGCAGGCCATCGCGGACAGCCTGTTGGCGGTTCTGAATTTGATTGTGGACGACCAGGAACGGGAGAAAATACCCAAATACTGTGCCGCCGATGACGATCAAAAGAACGATATTAGCCGTGAGGCTCGGCGCAACAAGCTTGACGATCACGAGACCCAAAAAGGGGAGAAGAAGTGCCAGTAGAATGCGCATGGCGAAGTAGATCTCAACAGCGGAGGTGCCATAAAACCCGGCTTTAATGAGCTGTTTTCGTGCGGTGCTGCGAATCTCCTTGTCCTTCGGACCAACCTTACGATCAATCGGTGAAAGCAGTTTAGCCCAGGACGCGATGCGGCTGTCCTGCTCCAAACTGGTCTGTCCGCGCGGGTTTAACCCCCTCTTTTGGGCCTCTTTCATGCGCCTGGAGGTCGCATCCTGGCCGAAAAAGATGATGGCGATGGCAAATACCAGAAGCGCGATTGTGACAAAAACGCTTATGGCAATGAGGATCAGTGAAGAAGAAGTCATGGGCCATCGCTCCTAAATCTTGATGCGAACCAATTTCCAGATGGTAAAGGCACCCAAGGCCAGCAATAAAGCCGCCATGCCTTGCAAAGGAATAAACAATTCATCATCCATCACTTCGGTGAAGAATTGAGGATTGGTCAACCAGATGAACCCGGCCACCAAGAACGGTAGACAGCCGACAATCCAACCCGATAGGCGCCCTTCGGCGCTGACGGCTCGGATTTTCTTTTGCATGGCGACGCGGGCGCGGATGACCTCGGAAAGATTGGTGAGGATTTCGACGAGATTACCGCCAGTGACTCTCTGAATCTGAACGGAGATAATAAGAAACCGCAAATCCTGATTGGGAAAGCGCCGTGCCATATTGTCGAGGCTTTCCTGCATTGAAAGGCCGTAAGTCATTTCGTCAACCGCGATGCCGAATTCGCTGCCAATTGGATCCGGCATTTGATCTGCAACCAGGCTCAGCGCTGAAGTCACGGGATGACCGGCCTCCAGGCCGCGCACGATCAGATCGATGGCGGGGGTAAGCTGGTTGGTGAAAGCCTTCTGCCTGCGGTGAGAGCGGATTTTCAGGATGCCATATGGAAAGCCAAACCCAATGGCGATTGAGAGGCTCGTCGTCAAGATCAGCGGCGCTGGTGTGACGGTTTCGAGGAATAAAAAAGAGAAAAGGCCGAGGGCGACCATAAAGGTCAAAAGCCGTCCGATCGGCATGACCACGCCCGCGGTCCACATAAGGTCCGTAAGACTTGGAAACAGGCTTCGGGCAAGGGCGGTAAATCCTCCCTGCTTTTCAACGCGCAGGAGCGCCAGGCCAGCTTTATTATCGCCCTCTTTGTTGATCAACCGCATGCGACGGTTGATATCCTTGGAGCCAGACCTCAGGTCATGAATGAGGAAATACATCCCTTCAATAAGTAGAAGGGCGGTCAGGAAGAGCCCGGCATACATGATATAGAGGGTGATATTGTTCATCGTCTTTTACGCCCTCCCAGGATGTCTTCCGGTATGGGGATGCCCATGGATTGGAGCTTGTCATAGAAGTGGGGGCGAAGTCCGGTGGCGACAAATTCGCCGAGCACCTTGCCCGAGGGGTCCACGCCGGTTTGTTCGAAACGGAAAATTTCCTGCATGGTGATCACTTCACCCTCCATGCCGGTCAGCTCCTGGATGCTGACCAATTTCCGCGTCCCATCCGCGAACCGTCTGATCTGCAATACCACCTGAATAGCTGAAGCAATCTGTGCCCGCATGGACCGGGTAGGTAGATCAAGCCCGGACATGCCGATCATTTGTTCGATCCGGCCCAAGGCATCGCGCGGCGTGTTGGCGTGAACGGTGGTCAGCGAGCCATCGTGGCCCGTGTTCATGGCTTGCAACATGTCAAAAGCTTCACCTGAACGCACCTCGCCGACGATGATGCGGTCCGGCCGCATCCGCAGCGCATTGACCACCAGGTCGCGCTGTGTGATCTCGCCCTTGCCTTCGATATTGGGGGGGCGGGTTTCCATGCGCGCGACGTGGGTCTGTTGCAGTTGCAGTTCTGCCGCGTCTTCGATCGTAATGATGCGCTCGTGATTGCCAATAAATGAGGAGAGGGCATTCAAAAGGGTCGTTTTCCCGGTGCCGGTCCCGCCAGAAATGAGGACATTGAGCCGCCCCCGGACAATGCCTTCGAGAATTCGAGCATTTTCCTCTGTCAGAGAGCCAATCTCAATCATGCGATTGATGTCGATCGGGATCTTTGCGAATTTACGGATCGACAGTAGAGCGCCGTCGACGCCAACGGGAGGAATGACCGCATTCACCCGCGAGCCATCTGGCAGGCGCGCGTCGACCTTTGGGTTGGATTCGTCGATACGTCTTCCGGCGTTAGAGACGATTTTGTCGATGATGCGCAGCAAATGTGCTTCGTCCTTGAACTGGACATCGGTAATTTCCAAGACACCGCTGCGTTCAACAAAGACCTGCTTGTGGGTATTGACCAGGATGTCGTTGACCGTTGGATCTTGCAGCAACGGCTCCAGCGGCCCTAGCCCCAGCAATTCGTCGACCACTTCGCCGATCAGCTTGTTGCGCTCGGTGGCGTTCATCGGAACCTTTTCAGATTCCAGCATCGACCGCACAAGACCGGAAATCTCCAGCCGAACATCGTCATGAGTCATCTTGTCCAAGGCGCTCAGGTTGATGTTCTGGATGACTTCCTGGTGAAGGCGAACTTTCAGGTCCAGATATTTTTCAGAAGTCTCAAAAGTATGTCCGCGCAATGTGGGCTCGGTGCGCGGAGCGGCATCGGCAACAACCTGTTTGGGTTCGTCGCTGGCGGGGGATGAAAAAAAACTACGAAAGCCCTTTTCTTTCTTTTCCGGTTCGTTGATCTGGTCTGAAGTCATGACTTTTAAATGCTCCTTCAGGGCTTACTTTCTGCGAAAACGCGTAAACAGATGATCGGACTTGGCTTCGGCGGATATTTGTATGTCGGGCCTTAAGTCTCTCAAGACTTTTTCAGCGAGTTGCTGCATATCGCGGTACGCGCCGCAACGATCGTTGACGTTTTTAAGCAGGATGCCCCGGTTGCGCGCTTCTTCGACATCTCGGCTGTCGGCGCGGACACTGATGGAAATTTCTTTCTTCAGGGCTTCAGCGGCTTCTGACACCCGTTGGCGTCCGGTTAGAGAATTTTCTGTCTTGTTGGCGACAAGAACCAGGGGCACTTTTTCCAAATCCAGATTGGTCAAAGCATCCAGGATCTTTTGCGTGCGATGCACAGAGGTGACGTTGGGCCCCAGCACCAGGAAAATCATGTCGGAAGCGCCAAGAACGGGCTGGGTCCAGTTTGCCCAGGCGTGGGGCAGATCCACAATCGTGAAATTGAAGGACTGCCGGGAGGTCTTCAAGATGGAAACCGCGCCGGAAGGCGACATGGCGTCGAGGGGGTAGATGATCTTCGGTGCGGTCAGCACATTGATCCCCGACGCGTGGCGGGTCATGGCGGCCTGGAGAAGGGAAGGGTCGAGGCGAGATCCTGAATCCATCACATCCAAAATGGACGAAGTGGGCACCAGATCGAGTGATAGGCCGAGATTGCCGTATTGCAGATCGAAATCCAAAAGCCCAACGCTGGCGCTGGCTTGATCTTTCAGGCTTGCCGCCAATTGCAAAGCCAGCGTTGTGCCACCCGCGCCGCCGCAGGCATGTAAGAAGGAAATCACCTTTCCATTAACACCATCGCCGCTCTTTTTGTTCTTTGAAAGGCTCGAGACTGTTTCTTTGAGTGTCGCGACCAGGTCTTCCTGGGAGATCGGCTGGGGGATGAAATCCAAGACGCCCAGACGCATGAGGGCGCGAATATCCTGGACGCTGGCGTCTGAGGAGGTCACCAGGGTTGCCCTGTCCGGGTTTGTCCGAACGAGCTGCTCCAACTCACGCACAGCCGCTGCATCCGACAGATCAAGTTCGAGGAGGAGAATGTCTGTTGGTTTTTCGCCAAGGACTTCCAGAATGGGCGTGCCATTCTTGCGCTGGCGCACATCTGTGGTCAAATCGCTCAAGGATCGAGCCGCAGATTCAATGACGCCGGCGGTGTCAGTTGACTGGGTTATGGTTAGGAGGTTGTACGCCTGCGACATCCTCTTGTGTTTATCCTTCTATGTGTGTGTAGAATTTTGAGAATAATCCCAAAATTTCAAATTCATTTTGACCTGGTTTGAACCAGATTCGCCCCCTTGGCGATAAATCCTGAAGCGCTGCAAAGCTTAGGCCATTCCGTTAACAAAAAATACAAATTGGCGGCACTTGTGGGCAAATGCGTCATTGAAATTTTTATATGGTTAACGGCTTTTGTGACACTCCTTTTTTTGTCTGCTGCATATTGCATTTCTTCCCGATGGACGATCACATCGGTTGAAATAAATACAGAGCGCCTTCGCCTGTTTGCGACAAAGACGCTCTGGGTAATACGTCCAGTTTGGAGCCCTGTTTGCTCGAAGAACAATCGGGTTCCAGAATTAATTGCCGCCTCTTGAAAGCGAAGAGCTTTTCGGAGCGCTGGGCTGTTTAACCTTGTCGTCGTGGTAGCGCTCGGTCGCTTCGGCGGCATTGTTTCCGTCGGCAACCACATCGTCTTCTGCTGGTGTCGGATCGATAATCTGAGCGGCCATATTATTGCGATGGGCCTCGCCGAAAGAGGCATTGAGTGGCTCATTGTGACCGATACAGCCCGACAATGTGATGGACAGGAGGAAGGTTGCTGCTGCGATATATTTCATGGGTCTCTCCTGTAATTACTCAATGATGTAGCCAACGGCGCCATCTATGCCCTCATAGTGCTTCATGCGACTAGATTCCACCACGCCTGCGAGAAAGAGCTCAAGATCATGCGGCTTGACCACAAAGTCCGTGGGCATTTGCAGGTTCTTTGGATCCACCGGTTTGACAAAATGAGGTGTAATGATAATCACCAGCTCAGTTTCGTTGCGCTCAAATTCTGCGCTTCGAGCCAAAGCCCCTAATATCGGCACATCCCCGATACCCGGAATCTGCGACACTTTGTCCGTGAACTCCGATTGCAAAAGCCCGGCAATGGCAAAGCTTTGTCCGTTTTTCATTTCAACGGAGGTTTTGGCGCGGCGAGTGGTCAGACCGGGCACCCGGTAACCGCCCAATTCGATCGACGATTGGAAATCAAGTTGGCTGACTTCCGGCTCAACAATCAAAGAAATATTGTCGCCGAGAACGGTCGGGGTAAAAGCCAGAGACGCTCCATATTCCTTAAATTCAATGGTGATGCTGCTGACATCATCGGCACCGTTTGTTGTGCGCGGTACCGGCACGGGGAATTCACCCCCCGCCAGGAAATTAGCGGTTTCGCCGGATTTGGCGATCAGGGTCGGCTCCGCCAACGTGGTGACAATGCCTTTCTCTTCAAGGGCATCCAGCATAAGTTCGACATCGGCCTCGCCGATAAATTTTGTGCCGGTAATGGTGGCAAAAGCGTCTGGGTTGATAATGCCTGAAACCATGCCGGCGGTGTGGCCGCCGCCGTTGTCCCAGGAAACTTCTGACCTTAAGCCCAATTGTTTGGCGAGGTTGCGTTTGACCTCGGCAAATCGCACAGACAGCATGACCTGCTGAGAATCACTGACACCCAGGAAGTTTGAAACGCGTCCTGGAGCATAACGCTCTGCCAGCGCGGCGGCCTGCGCCGCATCGGAACTTGAAGCAACCGTGCCCGACAAAATGATGGAATCATTGGCGGCGCGCACTTCGATCACCTGATCAGGCATGATTTCAAACAAGTCGCGCTTCAGGCTGCGGGTGTCATGTGAGACACGAATATCCACAACGGCGATCAGTTTCTTGCCGGGCCCGAGGATGGACAAACTGGTTGAGCCAATGCTTTTGCCCAGAACATAAACGGCCTTGTTGGTGAGCGGCATGACGTCAGCCACATCCGAATTGCCGATGAGCAGATCCCGGACCGAGGCATTCACGCGCAGGATCCGCGACTTGCCGAGTGGGACGGTTACGTAGCCGGCATAACTGGAATCATCCTGATCGACCGATACCGCAGCTCCGGAGGTTGGTTGCGCTGATGCCGAGGGCGCCAACAGCAATGCCGCGCCCAGTGTTGTGGCCAAGGCTGCCAGGCGGCCTCGTTTGAGAAATGATTTCTTGCAAATTTCAATCGCCTTCATGGCCACTTGCCCCTGTTCTGAAAACTCTGGTGATATCCGCTATTTTTTTCTGTGGTCAACTTAGTCCCGAGACACTTTCTCTGAGCTGGATTTCATCCCACGTGTCACTCTGACCGTCGGGCTTGTTGACACTGGTGCTGGTGCCACCGGTCCCGCCGTTGGTTGAGCTCCTACCGGCCTCAGGTCATTGATGGAAACTGTTTTGTATTTGGTCGCATCTTCCGTGCCTGCGCTGACATAGTTGCGCAGGGAAAGCGTCAAAGTGCCAATGGATGCTGCCAGTGAAAGTTTTTGCGCATCCTGCGGTGAAACTTCCAATGTCACGGCCTTGGGAACCACAGGGTCGGAGGCGTCCTCATCGGAAATCTGATCGACACCCAGGACGCGTAAATTCTGAATAATAACATCTGTAACCGTTGAATCGCGTGCGGCGGCGCCTGATTTTGTCGAGCGCGTCAACATGATGTCCACACGGTCGCCCGGCAGAACGAAGCCGGCAACCCCATTGACGTCGTTAACCCGTATCGTTGTGGCCCGCATGCCATCACTGATAACTTGCGACAGGGTCGCGCGGCCGCCAAAGCCAGAAACGCGGCTGTGCAGGACGGTTTCATTGGGCTCCATGTTTTGGAGCGCTACGCGGCGGTCGGCGCCGTCGAGAATCTCATTAATGGTCGAAAATGCGCCTGGCGGAACACTGCTTGCCGGCCAGGAGACTTCTTTTAAATTGTCGCGGGTCAGATTGTCCCCGAACGAAAGTTTGGTGGAGGCCACAACAACCGTTACCTGCGACATGGCACTTTGCGCCTGGGGCTGCGCAACCGGCTGTGCCTGGTTTTGCAGGAAATTCATTACCAACCAGGCGGTAATGCCGCCCACGACAACTGCCACTACTAGCATCAATATCCCGGTTGATCGCATATGCTCTTTAATCCCTAGTGGTTTGGAATTGTATCCTCAGGAGCCTGAACTATTTCTGCCAATTGGAACTACTTGGATTTAGGCCTGGGAAGGAAAGAGGTTGTTTTGGCGCTGAATCAACACCAAAACAACCATCTAAAATAATATCTGCAGGAAACTTAGAGACCCAACTTTGTCTGCAGAGTGGTCCACTGAGTGCCAACCCAGCCGCCAATTGCAACAAGCGCAGTAATGACTGCGACTGTGATCAGACCGATGAGCAACGAGTATTCCAGCATCGTTGCGCCTTCTGTCTTTTCTTTGAGGTCCTGGATGCGGCGCTGTGCCGCTACGAAGAGTTTCAACATTTGAATTTCTCCCATGTTCACATGCTTTGAGAGTTACAATTTCAAATGGTCTGCCGGAATGTCAGGAAATATTCCCCCCGCCGATCAGCCCATTTACCCACGCCAGAATCACCGCAACACCCCATCACTGGAAACTGACTCGTAGGACTATAGCAGAGCCGGAATCGACAAAATCGCGGTATTTAAGGGTCTGTTAACCAAAACGGGTCAGTTCTGAAATTGTTAAAACTTCGTTAAAACAACAGCTTAGTTGTTAGGGAAATTTTCTGACAAGCGGAAATTGCATGAAATCATGCCGTGTTACGGAGGTTATAGTGACGCTTCCCGTAGAAATCGCAGAAAACTGCCGTTTATTAACCATTTTAGCTAACATCTCGCGTGTGCGGGGGGAACTGCAACCACTATTGCCCGGGATATCTCCGTTTATTGGCAGCAAAAACTCCGCGAGGTGTCCCCATTTCCGCCTTAACACGTCAGTATTTAGCAGGTGATTTACCATAAGTCTCTGATTTGAAAGCATTTTGTGCTGGATACCGCGACATGGATAAGAAGATAACCAGAGGCCGCATTTTCCGCAAATTGAACAAGCTGCGCATGGTAACCATGTGAAAGCACCCCAATCCTTTTAATCGGCGCAATGCATTAAAGCGCCCTTTGGATGCGTGTGCTTCTTTGACCCAGCGAAATACATATCCTCACGTCACGTATTATCGGTCGCGGCTGTTAAGCCTGCTGATGGATTCGGTTGCTGCCATGCCGCTGGAAGAAGCACATGTTTTGCGGGCTCTTTTCAATGTCATGCTCGCGCAGGCCGACAAGGCTGGCCGGCAAGATCCTTTTGCTCTGCCTGTGGCGGTCATGGCAAAGGACCTTCGAGCCTGGATGCCAGAGCCTCCACCCAAAAAGCTATCGAATGTTCTTGAAAAATTGCGACTTAACCCGGTGTTACTCAGCAATGAGAAATCCATGCTAACGGCGTCAGATGGCGGCGCTGTACCTGTTTTCGATATCATCCGTGCACAGATGTATAACGTTAGCGCCATGCGGAAGGTGTGGTGGGTGCGAATGGGGCAGTGGTCTCAGTGGCGGCTGACAGATGCGGATCGTCATTTCATTGCGCAGGTCATTGTTGTGTGGCTCTCTGCCCCCTCGCCCGAATTGTCGTTTGCTGTCCGATATATTGCGGCGCGGATGTCGGAAGCCGTTCCTGAGCTTAGTTTTCCTTACGCCCTTCAACCTGTTCTGGCTGATCTTGTCGAGGGGCCGGAGGTACAGCAGCTGCCTTCGGGTGTTTGGCTTGAAGCGATCCACGAACTGGAAGAGGTTGGCCTGGTTGCCTGTCCTTCAGATTGTGATTCCTGTCAAAAGTTGAAGAAACCAGAAGATGTCCGGACAGATTTTGTGGATTTCTACCCGGCTGCGCCAAGTCGGCCTCATTGACGGTCTCTATCTACCTCAAACTCGCGTCTTTCTCCCGATCTGTGTTGACACTTTGGTAACCGGGTTCATAGATTCTGTTTGGCTCGTAGAAGAGTAATTTGTCAAAAATTTTTCTCTCCTTGCGCGAAATTTTCAAAGAGCAGTTGATCAGCGGCGATCACGCTTAGCGATTTTTAGAGTTGGGGGAGGGTGCTGTTATGACCACCCGTGAAATGGCTATGGAAATAAACCCGCTCTTTCAGACAGAAGAATCTGAGGATCTCACTCGGCTCCGGCGTCTTGATCGGGGGCTTGCCAATGCTTTTCCCGAAGATATGGGCCGGATCCCCAACAATCCTGTTATCGCTGCTGTCATGGCCGCGCTGTTTAAGGGGGGAGAGCGGGCGCGCCACCTCCAGGGTGGCTGGCTGGTGGATCCATCGGGGCGATTGGTCTACCGACATATCGGCAAAACGAAAGGGCAAGTGGTCATCTATCTTGACTTGCCCCCGGGGCGAAACGGGCTCGATGAACAATGGGCGCTGGTGGAGCGGTTTTCGCCGCTTACCATTGATACTCTGATTGTTCTTCTGGCTCAGCTTTGCGAGCCGAGCGCGCTCAACAAAACCAGAGGCCCCGAAATGCAAACCATTACGGTGCCTTCCAGCGCCATCATGCGCTACAAAAAGATGACGCGCTGGGGTGCGGAGCGATCAGCCTTTCGAGACAAATTGGCAATGGAAATGGATGCCATTTGCCGCATTCGATTTGATGTTTTGAACTTTCCCGCATTCGATCCCGAGCAGGGTCGATGGGCGGCCGAGGGGGTTTCGATCTTCGGCGATCGGGTCCTGGATATTGCCCGTACCGTGGCGGTTCATCCGGACAAGAATAACAAATCCTTTGTCGATCATTACTGGCATGTGCGGTTTGGCCAATGGGGGATGAATTGGATGAATGCCCAGGGCAAAGTCTGGTTGGGGCCCATCCCGAAACCGATTGTCGAGTTTGATCATCGAAAGAACCGTGGCGCCGATGTTTTGGCCAAGAAGCTCGGCGTTAGCACACTCCTGCTCTGGGGAGCGGTCCGGTCGCGCCATCACATTGAGCGCCGCATTGATAATTTACTCGAAAGTGTCGGTGAATTGCCCGAAGTGCCCGAGCGGTCGTCGCATTGGGCGGGCCGGATGTTTGACCGGATGGTCGATGCGAGCCTGATGCTTGAGGAGCTTGACCTCCTGCAATTGACTTATGACGGGGGTGAGTGCGTGCCAACTCAGCTTGAACGAAACAAGGGGTGGGTCAAAGACTGGCTGGGGTCAAAACTGCAGGTTGAAAGACCGGACTACCTGAACGGGGCCTGAGTTGTAAAACAGTGGCTTTGCTTCACAAAGGCGTGTGGGAAGCTTGTATTTTTGGCGGATCCTAATAGTTTTATTTTGGTGGCTGCGGGGCAAGCAATCAGTTCATAAAAGATGATTGAACTGGGTCAAGGAGGCAGAAATGACACTTAAGCGTACAATTGGCGGGCTGATGGTTTTGGGGCTTTGTTCGGCGGCGCCGGCTTTGGCGGGCGAAGAGGCTTTTGATGGATACCAAAAAACCGGCGAGGTAAAATCCTGCATCGACCTTAGCGACATTCGTACGACCCGGGTGCTTGATGGTTCTCATATTCTTTTTAAAATGAATGGTAAGCGTCTTTATCTTAACACCTTGCCGCGAGAGTGCCCTTCGCTGAACTTCCACAAATCATTCTCCTACAAGGTGCATGGTTCCACCTTGTGTTCGTCGGATACGATTTCAGTATTGACAGGCGGTGCCGTGCCGGGATCGACCTGCGGCCTTGGAAGCTTTGAAGAAGTCGAGAAGGAAAAATCCTCGTCCAGCGAATAGTATCTGGGCAGGATTAAATCGGTTAAGTGGCGCATTGCAGAAATTCTGCAATGCGTTTTTTTGCGCTTTCCTTGTCGTAAGGCAGAGCCTCTCCCACGCCCCAAACGGGGCCGGGCCAAGCCGCATCTGACTCAAATCTGGCAATGATATGAATATGCAATTGCGGCACCAGATTGCCGAGGGCGCCAATGTTCATTTTGTGGGCACTCGTTGTTGTCTCCAGGGCTTTTGTTGCGCGCCGGATATCATCCCAAAGCGTGATTTGATCTGCCTCGCCAAGGTGATGGATTTCGCGGATGTTGTCACGGGTGGGGACGAGGATGATCCAGGGGTAGCGGGCATCGTTCATCAAACGCAGGTCGCAGAGATCCCATCTGGCAATTTCCAAAGTGTCTGCTGCCAGTCTGGGGTGGAGCTCAAACATGTTACTGCCTCATGAGTGTGACCAGTTGTTTTTTGTCGGTCGCCACTCTAGCTTGGTAACAAATTCGAACAATAACAAAATGCTGTTCAAAGACAGCGCGGATCAGGAGGAAGAAATATGTCACGTGTGGCCGGGAAAATGGCATTGGTTACCGGGGGCGCCGCCGGTATTGGCGAGGCTTGCGCGCGCGTTCTGGCGCGGGAAGGGGCCATGGTCATTATTACGGACATCCAGGATGAACGCGGCGAAAAGCTGGCCAGCGATATTTATGCTGGCGGCGGCCAAGCAGACTACAAACACCAGGATGTTGTTTCCGAGGCCGGATGGCAGGCCCTTATTCAGGAGATAGAGGACGACCATGGCGGTCTTGATGTGCTGGTAAACAATGCCGGCATCGGCAATGGTGGCGCCATTACCGAGATGAGCTATGAAAGTTACAGCCAGATGATGGCCATCAATGTGGACGGCGTCTTTCTGGGGTGTAAACATGCGATCCCACTCATGGCCAAGTCCGGCGGCGGGTCGATCATTAATATTTCATCTGTCGCGGGCCTGAAAGGTGCGCCGGGATTGTCTGCCTATAGCGCGTCAAAGGGCGCGGTTCGGCTGTTGTCACGCAGCCTCGCCATTGAATGCGGGCGCGGCGGCACCAAGGTGAGGGTCAACAGTGTTCATCCGGGAATTATTGACACGGAGATTTGGGAAAAGATCAGCGCCTCGACAGCCGAGGGATTGTCACCGCTTGGCGGCGCCAATGTTCTTTCGGCGAAAATGGTGGCGGAGATGGCGGCCGTTCCGATCGGTCACGCGGCTGAGCCCATTGAGATTGCGAATGGCGTTTTGTTTCTGGCCAGCGATGAGTCGCGCTATGTTACGGGTTCGGAACTGGTGATCGATGGCGGCATGTGCGCCTGAGGCATTTCTCTAGGATTGATATTTCCGCCAATTCGGTTTTTGCTTTTGGGTAAAAGCCCTGACGCCCTCTTTGTAGTCGGGCTCGGTTGACAACGTCTCTATCAGGCTTTCGGAAGTTTTGACGGCGCTGGCCACATCGCGGTGGAGGTCGGTGTAGACTTGCCATTTGGTTTCTCGCAGCGAAGCTGGCGCGATGGAGGCGGTCAAAGACCGGGCATAGGCCAGCGCTTCCGGCAAGACATCCTCTGGCTCCAGCAGGCGATTTAGGAGCCCCATCGCCATGGCTTCGTCGCTGAGGAATACGCGGCTGGTCAAAAGAAGGTCCATGGCATTCGTCAGACCAATCTGGCGCGGCAGCACCCATGACAACCCAAACTCCGCAGGAAAATTGAACCGGCCATGGGCAGCGGTGAATTTGACACCCTTGGCGGCAAAGCGAATGTCCGCAAAACAGGCAAGCACCAGACCCACCCCTGCCGCGGCCCCATTAATGGCGGCGATGACCGGCTTTGACAGGCCGAAGTGATAGGCAAAAGAGGCGTCGAATTCAGGACGGGTGCCAAAACCGGGCTCAGCCAAGGGGTCGGGCGTTCCGGGATCGTATCCACCTTTTTCGACATGGCCTTCCAGGGCGGCCATATCAGCGCCCGCACAAAAGGCCCGACCCTTGCCGGTCACAACGATGGCACCGATTTGGTCATCCTGCTCGGCACGCTCCAAACAATGGCGATATTCGGTGTGCATGCGACCGGTCCAGGCGTTCATTCTGTGGGGTCTGGCGAGGGTGATGAGCGCAACGCGGTCCATCCGCTCATATTCAATCGTTTTTAAGTCCATGTCAGACGCTCCCTCCCTGGAAATTCCATAACGCAGCGGAATGTCCCCTTTTTCATAGGTATTGGAGTGTTTTAGCCGCTTTTACAAACAATCTGAAAGGGCATTTTAGGCATGTCTTAAGGTGGGACAGGTAGATTTGGCGCGAGGTAAATGGCGTCTCTTCTAACTGTCGAGGCGCCCGGGGTATTTTTCGCAGAGGGAAACACGCAACGATGTTGGTGGAAACCCAGGACATCAAGGGCGGTATTAGTCTTCGTGATTTGTTCCGTCACGCGCGATCGGGTGCGGACGACGAAAGAGGTGCGCGTCTCTTTTGCGAAAAGATGCGGCTTTGGTTCGAAAATTCCAAATCAGGCAATCCAATCACGGCTCTGTGCGGCCTGGTTGTCATATTTGGTGTCTGGCAAACGGGCATGGAAGCCCGGCTCTCGGTTTGGTTCGGGGTCTTGATGACCCTGGTGATCGTGCGCCAATGGCACTGCGAATATGTCCTGCATGATGTAGAGGCGCGCGCAACACGCAAGGCCGCGCGCTGGGTAACGATCGGCAGTTTTGCGCTCGGTGCGACCTGGGGGTCGCTCGCCTTTTTGTTCATGGATTACTTTGGCACCACCCCTTTTAACATTCTCGTGGTCGTATCAACGGGCGTGCTGGCGGGTGCTTCGGCTTCTTCTTCGGCTTATGTACCGGCTGCGGTGGCATTTATAGCAGCCGCAGTGGTTCCTTTTTCCAGCGTCTATTTTATGGGAGACACGCGCGCCGATATTGTTATTGGCGGCGCGGCGCTCTTGTTCTCTGGTTTTATGTGCCGGTTTGCCTTTGTCTATAATGCCTCGATCACGGATGCGATCCGTCACCGGCTTGAAATTGAGGATATGGCGGATTCTTTGTGCGAGAAGACCCTGTCGCTTGAAAAGTCCATTCAAGCGGCTGAAACCGCGCGGGCGGATGCTGAGCACGCCAACAATGCCAAGTCTAGCTTTCTGGCCATGATGAGCCACGAAATCCGGACTCCCATGAACGGCATTTTAGGGATGGCGTCGGTCCTGAGAGATTCAGGGATCAGCGACAGGCAGCGTGAATATCTCGACGTGATTTCCGACTCCGGGGAATCGCTCCTGACCATTATCAATGACATCCTGGACTTTACCCGCCTTGATGCTGGCAAAGTGGAGCTGGATGAAGATATTTTCTCTCCGCAGGATCTGGTGGATCATGTGATGCGTCTGTTTGAAAATGAGGCGCATGTAAAAGGTCTCGATCTGATCGCAAAGGTATCAGATCAGGTGCCGCAGATGTTGATTGGCGACGAAATGCGGCTGCGCCAGATCATTCTCAATCTTGTTGGAAATGCGATCAAATTTACGGAACGGGGGTCGGTGACCCTAAGCCTTGATGCGATGCTCTATGAAGGTGATGTGGTGCTCGATTGCCGGGTGACGGATACCGGTATTGGCATTGAAGAAGAAGCGCAGGCCAGATTGTTTGAACAATTTTCGCAAGCTGACAGTTCTATCAGCCGACGTTTTGGCGGCACGGGTCTCGGGCTTGCGATCTGTAAGCAGCTCGCAGAGCTGATGGGCGGCGAGATTGGTCTGGAGAGCTTGCCGGATCTGGGCAGCACCTTCTGGTTTACGACAAACTGCCGGATGCCGGATGTTGAAGAGGACGCTGGTTTGCAGAGCCTTTTTGCAAAAAGCTTGCCTGAAGATCTGCCGCGCGCCACGGTTCTTATTGCCGAAGACAATCGGGTCAACCGAATCATTTTGACGTCCTATCTGAAGGGCACAAAAATCCGCTTCAAGTTCGTTGAAAATGGTGAGCTCGCGGTTCGAGCCATTCAAAATGACTTCTATGACTTGGTCCTGATGGATATTCAGATGCCCGAAATGGACGGTATTGGTGCGACGCAGGCCATCCGAAATCTGCCGGGTGTGCAGTCCCAAACGCCGATCGTGGCGATGACGGCCCGGGCCATTTACAATGATCGCTCCGAATATATTGACATTGGCATGGACGACTATCTGCCAAAGCCCATCAGCAAAGACCAGTTGTACACTTTCATTCGGCGATATGCGGATCCCGGTGCGCGGCGGGAACTTGTTTCCCTACGTGAGGAACGCGCCGCCTCGTAAGGTCTGCATTTGGAAACTGCAATCGGCGCTTGAAAAGACGGCAGGGGCAAGTAACACTCCCGCCCATGTCCTTTCTTGAAGACCATTTTGATATTCGTGCCGCGGTGGCCAAACTCTGTAGCCGATTTGATGGCGCCTATTGGCGTGGCTGTGATCGGGATCGGCGGTATCCGGCTGAGTTTGTCAGCGCTCTTTCTGAGGCTGGGTTTCTTTCCGTTCTCATTCCCGAAGAGTTTGGCGGTTCAGGTCTCGGGCTGGGTGCGGCTTCAGCCATTCTCGAAGAAATTCATGCGAGCGGTGGCAATGGGGCGGCCGCCCATGCGCAGATGTATACCATGGGCACGCTTCTTAAACATGGGAGCCAAGAGCAGAAGGCGGCTTTTTTGCCGAAAATTGCCTCTGGCGAGCTGAGGCTGCAGGCCTTTGGTGTGACGGAGGCTGCCAGCGGTACGGACACGACCCGTATCCAGACCCGCGCCGACAAGGTCGGGGGCACTTATGTCATTCGTGGCTCCAAGGTCTTCATTTCGCGGGCGGAACATTCAGATCTGATGGTGCTGCTGGCGCGCACGTCTCCGCGTGAGGAGGGGCGCAAGCCAAGTGATGGGCTTTCTGTCTTTCTGGTGGACATGGCGGCGGCCAAATCCCAAGGCATGCGCATTACGCCGCTGCGCACCATGATGAACCACGCCACAACAGAAATCACCTTTGACGATGTTCCTATACCGGCCTCTGCCTTGATTGGCGAGGAGGGCAAGGGATTTCGCTACATCCTGGATGGCATGAATGCAGAGCGCATTCTGATTGCTTCTGAGTGCATTGGTGACGCGCGGTGGTTTCTCGACAAGGCGAGCCAATATGCAAGCGACCGCGAAGTCTTTGGTCGGCCCATCGGGCAAAACCAGGGCATTCAGTTTCCTCTGGCGCGCGCCTATACGCAAATGCGGGCGGCGGCTCTGATGGTGCGCGAGGCGGCGGCGCTTTTTGAAGAGGGCAAGCCTTGCGGCAGTGAGGCCAATATGGCCAAGCTGCTCGCTTCTGAAGCCTCCTGGGCGGCGGGGGATACTACCTTGCAAACCTATGGCGGTGCGGGCTTTGCGGAGGATTATGATGTGGAGCGCAAGTTCCGCGAGACGCGGCTTTATCAGGTGGCGCCGATTTCCACCAATCTCATCCTGTCCCATGTGGCGACCCATATTCTGGGTCTGCCCAAGTCCTTTTGAGGGGCGCCATGGGAGACGGAGCTCTTGAAGACTGGGTGGGCCGCACGGAAACAGTTGAAGACGATCTCCGCCTAGAAAACGCCCGGCGTCTGGCGGCGACACTCAATATCGGTGTTGAGCTGAAAGGCGGCGATCCTCTGCCGCCGGGATGGCAATGGATCTATTTCAATCCGGTGGTTGCGAGCAGCGAACTTGATGTGGATGGGCATCCCAAGCGGGGCGGATTTTTGCCGCCTGTGACACTGCCCCGGCGCATGTGGGCGGCGGGCGCGATGACAATGGAGGGGGCACTGGAGATTGGCAGACCTGCAACGCGTCTCTCGACCCTTGAAGATGTGGTGTCCAAGGAAGGCAAAAGTGGGCCGCTTGTTTTCGTCACCGTCGGGCATATTTATTCGCAGGGCGGCGATGTGTGTCTGCGCGAACGTCAGGAAATTGTCTACCGGGAGGCGCCTGAGGGTGGTTTCCCCGGGCGGCGCAAAACCGAATCCAAGGAAGCGGATTGGCAGGAGCTAAGTGTCGCCGATGAAGTTTTGCTGTTTCGTTATTCAGCGGTGACGTTTAACGCGCATCGCATCCACCATGACTTGGCCTATGTGCGCGATATAGAGGGCTATCCGGGGCTTGTGGTGCACGGACCTCTGATGGCAACCCAGCTTGCAGGCTTTGCCGCGCGGGTTCTTGGGGGCGCGCTCAGAAGTTTTTCCTTCCGCGCCGTTCAGCCGCTTTTTGCCGGCGAGACTTATGAGCTCAAAGGCTGCGCGGCAGCCAGTGGTGGGCGCTTTTGGATTGAAAGCGCTGAAGGTCACGAGATTATGACCGCCCAGGCTGAGACTTAAACTCGGACTGCGGTCCGAGGTTGGCAGGGGTTTCGGGGAGGTCTATAGTTTTAAAAAAACAACAAACATCATTCGGCGCCGGGAGGAACTTTAGCGATGAATGAGACCAATAACCCGAGAAATGCGCGGGAAGAGGGCTTTGGCGCACTGCTTTCCAAAATCATGCCGACACAGGAATTTGACCCGACCCTCGCTCCGCCTGCGCCGGAATATTCTGATCCGGCCAGTTGGGCGGTGCGGCCGGGCCGTGAAGCGAAGTCGACTATGGTGCCGAGCAATCGTGATTGCCGGGACGCCCAGAGCGAGGCGGAAGTCGACTGTTTTTTCATTCACCCGACGACATACTTCGGCAAGCATAATTGGAATGCGGACATTAACGACCAGCGCTCCAACGAATGGGTGGACGAACTGGTAATCCCAGCGCAGGCGAGTGCCTTTAATGGCTGCGCACGGATCTTTGCGCCGCGCTATCGTCAGGCAACGCTCTATTCCTTTATTGATCGCGGGCCGAATGGTCGCAAAGCGCTTGAGTTTGCCTTTGAAGATGTGGTGCGGGCCTTTGAACATTTTATCGAGCACGAAAACAATGGGCGGCCTTTTATTATTGCCGGACATAGTCAGGGATCTAATCATGGCATTCGTCTCTTGGAAGAAAAGATTGACGGTACGGAACTCTTTGACCGACTGGTGTCGGCTTTTGTGATTGGGCAGCGCATCCCGGCAGATAAATTTGGCCGAACGCTCTCCCAGATCCAGATGAGCGAAAAGGCGGAGGATCTGGGGACTGTGGTGACGTGGGATACGATCCAGGCCGGGTTTGAAGACATGGTCGCGGATATGGCGGTCGGCCATTATTATCCTGAAGGGTGGGAGGCCTCCCTCGGTAAGGAGAAAGTGGCGGTTAATCCCCTGCTTTGGCAGCGCGGAACGGATGAGGGCCCCACCGATCTTCATCAGGGGGTGCTGCGCGTTAAGTCGAAGAACATCAATATGGCGATCTTCTATGACGGGGTTCCCATGGGGGTTGATACTTATGACATGCAAATTGTGGACGGCTTTGAGATTTCGACGCGCAATGTCAACGGCCAACTCATCGCGGCCTCCAACAAACCGGAACGGCTTTCGGCGATTGCCGGTCCCGGTGGCAGCCTCCACAATTTCGATTACAGCCTGTTTTATATGAACATTCGCGAGAACGCGGCCCTACGCGTGCAGCGCTTTTTGGAGGGCCGATCATGATGGACCGCATTGACCGGGTGCAATTGGCGGTTCACTCCGCTGAAAAGGCTGCGGAAACTTTCAATCGCTTGCTGGGGACAGAAGTCATACGGCAAGACAACAGCGCATTTCTCGGTGCCCGGCGAACGATCCTAGCGATGGGCGAAAGTGAAGTAGAGCTTTGTGAGGCTGATGGGGCAGGTCCTACGCAGGACTTTCTCAAAGCTCGCGGCGAGGGATTGATGCGCGGCGGTATCTCGGCCCATGACATGGGTGCCCTCAAGGCGCATATCGCCGGTCTTGGTTTTGCGATGCATGAAGATGGCGAGCAGTTTTATCTTGATGGTAAAGACCATTTCGGCGTGCCGCTGGTCATCAGCCCGAGCGCGCCGCGGCGGCGGGTGGGGCCTGTGAGTTTTCTCTATGAGTTTACTAATACTCTGAAATCAGACTGGCGCCAGGCGGCGGCGCATTTTGCCGGGCTATTTCGGCTCGAAGCGCAGCGGTTTCATGGGATTGCTAGCGAACGCTGGGGATATGAAGGCACGCTGACCCTGTTTGACCCGCCGAACCGGCTGGACCGAATTGAGCTCAGCCAGGTGGTCAAGGACGATGTGCCGATGGCCCGCTATGTGGCGAGGCACGGGGATTCCCTCAATATGTGCTACTGCGAAACCCATGATTTTGCGGGGCTGGTGGATCGGTTTCTGGGGGCTGGGGCCCGATGTACCCCGCGTGGACCCGCTATGGAGACAGAAAAAGACAATTTTTGGTCACATCCTGGTGACCTTCATGGGTTACTTTTGGGCGTATCAAGATCCACGGTCGGGTGGAGCTGGTCCGGGCGCCCGGAGGCCGTAGACCCGCCCCTGACCGAGGCCTGATCGAATTAACGCGAATAGGGTTCTTTGCAGATATGACTCGGGTGCTTGTTTTTGACTCAGGGGTTGGCGGCCTCAGCGTCCTAAAGGAACTGCGCGCGCAATCCTGCGCCACATCCTACGGCTATCTGGCTGACAATGGCTTTTTCCCCTATGGCATCAAAAGTGATGCGGCGCTGATTGATCGCTTGCCGAAGCTCATTTTCGAGGCCGTGTCCGCCTATGAGTTCGATGCGGTTGTGGTTGCTTGCAATACCGCCAGCACCATTGCTCTTGATGAAATTCGCCAGGCGATTGATGTGCCGGTGGTGGGGACGGTACCGGCTATCAAGCCGGCCTGTGGGGTCAGTCATACCCGCGTGGTTGGGCTGCTCGGCACGCCGGGCACGGTGCGGCGTCCTTATACAGATGACCTCATTTTGAAATTTGCCGGGGACTGCGAGGTGCTGCGTCATGGTTCGGCGGAACTGGTGGAATTGGCCGAGCGAAAACTTACCTCTGGCGCCATCGATCTACAGGAGGTCAAAAGCGCCATTAAGGGGTTGTTTCGACAGCCGCGAGGGGCGGAGATTGACACCGTGGTGCTTGCCTGCACGCATTTTCCGCTGCTGAAGGATGAACTTCGCAAAGCCGTCGGACGGCCGATGCAATGGGTCGACTCCGGTACAGCCATTGCCCGGCAGACCAAAAAAGTGCTCAGCGAGATTTCCTTGCCAGCAGGACATTTGCCGCGCGCCGATCAACTTCTGTTGACGGCAGAGGGGATGCCCGGGCGGCTCCTGCGCTCCTTCCAGGCGGAAGGGTTTTGCGCGCCGGAGATTCTCAAAATCTAATTACTGACGACTTTCAGAATGGAGTTGTCGATATCCGAGGCCAGGAAGATATCGCCCTCAGGCGAAACGGTGATCCCCGACATGATGAAACTTGGCGGCGCCAACGGGTAGCCGGGCAGGCCCACAGGCAGGTCGCCGACCACCTCGCTCACGTCACCGGTTGCCGGATCGATCCGCACAAGGCGCCGCAGGCCGACCTCGGTCACAAGAATCCGGCCATCCGGTTCGACGGCAACGCCTTCGGGCTGTATAAGGTCGGATGCGAGGACGGTTTTTTCTCCGGTTGTGAGATTGACTTTGATCACCTCACCGAGCAGATGCGCAGCAACAATAACTTCGTCATCTGAAAAGCGGGCGATGTCCGTGATGCCATTGAGCTCAGAGGCGACCACCTCCCGGATTTCACCATTGTGGCCGCTTACCCGAAGAAGCTGACTGGTTCCCGTTTCTCCAACGAGGACTGAGCCTTCTTCAAGTTCAAGCACCCCTGTGGGGCCATTAAACCCAGTCCAGCGACTTACCCGTGTTTCGCTTTCCTTGTCGTAGGCTTGTACAAAACCCGCATTAAAAGAGGTTGTCATGATGTGCGCGCCGGTCGCGTCGACTTCTGTTGGATATTCATGATCAGAAATGATGCGGGAGATGTCCGACACATCCCCGCCCAGAGGATCTACCTTCGATAGTGAAAAAGTGTCCGCCACATAGATCACACCCTTGTCGTAGGAAATGCCGCCCGGCGTTGTCAGCGGACCGGCCACGACGAGGCGGATCTCACCTGTATTGGTGTTGACCTCATAAATGCCATTGTCGGACATGTTGGTGACAAAGAGCCTGTCATCTTCGTCGAAGGCGAGATTGTCGAGATTGGTGGGCGCGGTGGCGACAAGAGTCGCGGATTTGTTTTCAATGTCGATCTCAAAAATCTCGCCGGTTTCATTGTCAATCGTATAGAGATTGCCGTGAGAGTCGAAATTTGCCGCAGCAGGTACGTTCAAGCCTTCGACAATGACTTCCAGCGCGCCGGTTTCCACATCCACGCGGACAATTTGCCCCTTGAACCAAAGCGGGCCGTAGAGCTTGCCATCGGGACCAAAGTCAAAGCCGTTGAGACCACCCATGCCTTCAATGATCTTGCGCGGCGGGGTTTCGCCACTCGGGTCGAACTCATAAAGGGCATCACCCAGAAAGACCTGGGAAGCGAAGAGCCTTCCTTGTGCGTTGAAGGCAAGGGAGTTGATGCCATAGAGATTGTCCGCGAGGACGCGGATCGTGCCATCCGCATCGCGTATGTGAAGCTTGCCGAGGAGGAAGGATGTCCAGGCGAGCGCGCCATCGGTATTGAATTCCAGATCGTCGGCCTGGCCGTCGGGCGGACCTTCGAAAAGCTCAACGGCGCCGGTGTTGGGGTTGACGCGGTAAATGGACATCCCGACAACGGATCCGACATAAATCATGCCGTCTTCGCCGAACGTTAAGCCATGAATGCCGTGAAACTCGGATCCCGGAATGACAATTTCCGTTGAAATTTGGGCCGGTGCGAGGGTTTCGGTGCTGACCTCGTCAGTTTTTGGATCGCATGCAGCGATGCTGAGTAATGCAGTGGTTGCAGCAATTTGCCAGAAATTGGGTCGCATGTTTGGCCCCTCCCAAGGTCGTTTTGTGCGTCTTGCCAGGCAAGTATAGAGACTTTGGGGAGGTGCGCCTAGTGCCCGCTTGAGTGCCCGCTTGAGTCGGAAATATGGGAGATGGAGAAGAGTTCGACCTGTTGTTGGCGACCACGCAGCTCCTGACGGCCCTGACTTGTAGCGGTCAGATATTGGGGCCTTTGCAGCAGATTTTGCGCTGCATCAGATATGAGCAGCTCGCACTTTCTTTCTGAAGCTTTGGCAAGGATACGGGCGGCTGTATTGACCGTATCTCCGAGGAAGACGATCTCCTGCTTAATGTCGCCAATTTCGCCGGTGACCACCGGGCCGGCATTGATGGCGCCGCGAAAGGAGGGAATAAAGCCGAATTGCTCTTCGTAGAGGTCTCTGTGGCGGGCGATCTCATGCTTGATGTCAAAGAAGCATGTGAGCGCATTCCCTTTTACTTTTCCCTCATCGACCGGCCAGGAAATAATCACTTCATCGCCGACATATTTATGGATCTCACCCTTGCTGGCGAGAACCGGGTCGGTGAGGTCATAGAAAAACCGGTCGAGCAGGGCGTGAAATTTGATCGGGCCGATGCGCTCGGCAATGCCCGTTGACCCTATGACGTCGATGAAAAGGAAAATGCGCTCTTCTTCTCGCGGTTTGTGATAGGCGCCGGAAAGGTATTTTTTGATCACGCCTTGACCAAGCATGCGATCCATCTGCTGGCTGAGGTTGATCAAGACGGCCATAAAGAAGGAAAGCAGAAGCGCGATCAGGGTTTCTTTGGCGAGCCAGCTGAAATCAAGAAATCCAATACGATCAAACAAGAAAATGCTGAGGCGAATGCTGATGGCAATGATGACCAGGTATAGCAATGAGTTCAGCAAAAGACTTTGCTTGAAGGACAAACGCCGCATCCAATGGCCGCGTGGGGCATTCTTGTAGAAGATGGTCAGGACACCGATTGCGACCGCAATTGATGTGCCTGTGAAAGCCCCTTGCATGATGCCGCGCAAGTAAAAAGGCGCGCCCAGCGCATAAGCGAAGATAAGCCCCAAAACAGCGCCCATCGTGCCTGCGAACACGAGGGTCCAGGCAAAATTTCGAAGTTCTTGTTGTCGGCGAGGTGAGAATTTCATCGTTGAGCGTGGCAAGTTTTCCTTCTTCCTGGACTTTCATATAGGATGGCAAGTGATTTGACCAACCGTGTGTTATTAAAAAGCCAGGATCGCATGACGAAAGGCGCCTATTTTCTGGGGATTGAGCTCGGTGCGCCGCTGCGCCTTAGCGGGGCAGTGTTCGGCGGTATTTGCCTTGAGTCGGGGCTCTACCTCTATTGTGGCAGTGCCTATGGGCCGGGCGGTCTGGACGCGCGAATCAATCGACATCTGAAACGGCGCAAAAAGCTGCGCTGGCATGTGGACCGGCTGACGACCCGTGGCCGGGTGCGGTTTGTTGGCCGTGTGCCGGAAGGGCGCGAATGCGCGTTGGTTTCTCAGTTTTCGGCCCTTTCGAAGAGTTCATTTCCGGTTCCTGGCTTTGGCAGCAGTGATTGCAAGGTTTGCCCATCGCATCTCATCAAGGTTGATGCCGAGGTGCTTGGGCCCTTTTTGGCGCAGATGACGATGGTTGAGTATTTTTAGATGATTTATGCGGTCGGTGATATCCACGGCGAGCTCGCACTTCTTGAGAAGATGCTTGACGAGATCCGCAATGATGCTTCCGATGTTGGCGCACGGGACGCGGAAATTGTTTTTGTGGGTGATTATGTGGATCGGGGACCGGATTCAAAAGGCGTTATAGAGCGCTTGATGAAACCGGTTGAGGGATTTGTTGTGACTTGCCTCTTTGGCAACCATGAACAGCTGTTTCTGGACTTCCTCCACGAAGAAGACCCGGATCACTCGATCATGTATCTCCGCAAGAATGCGGGGGGCAGCGAGACGCTCATGTCCTATGAGGTCGACATGGTAAAGCTGGAGCGTGCTGTGAACCATCGAGAACCTTATGCCGAATTTCTGAAAGATATTCCCACGGGCCACATCGATTGGATGGAGCAATTGCCCTATTCCTATGAGACCGAGGATTATTATTTTGTCCATGCGGGGATTCTGCCCGGCGTGCGGCTTAATGATCAGGTGCCTTATGACCAGATTTGGATCCGCAATGAGTTTCTTGAGGATCCGCGCGATCACGGCAAGCTGATTGTCCATGGGCACACGCCGGTACGTGGCGGTGAGATTCTTCACAACCGCATCAATGTGGACGCGGGCGCTTGTTATTTTGGTACGCTGCAAGCCGTGGTTCTGGACGGGGGCGGCCCCCGTTTTCTTTCGGTGAGTGCTTAAGGGGCGGGCTGACCGTCTTTGAGGATTAAAAATTGCCGTGTCGGATCGTCCTGCGGAATCCCTTTTGTGCCATCATCTTCCATTAGGTTCATCTGGCTTTCATCGCCCAACATGCGGGCGCCGTCCGGGGCGTATTGCAGGATCAAGGCCTTGCGGATGCCGCGTGTGAGGTTGGGGCCTGTGCGGTGGGGTGTCAGCGAGGAAAAGATGACGATCGATCCGGCCTTGGCCGGGACCGGGACCGCTTCAGGATGGTCTTCCATACATTGCAGGCCAAGGTCCATCAGCTTGTGCTCGAGCGTGCCCAGTTTGTGCAGACCCGGGACAACCCAGGGACATCCATTTTCAACCGTTGCATCGACCAAGGGCACCCAGCAGGTCAGATAGGCCTGCGGCTCGATGAAGGTGTAACCATTGTCCTGATGAAACGGGAACTCTTTCGGGTTCTCCGGTTTTTTGTAAACCGCCTGATCCCAGTATAGGCGAACGTTCGGGCCAATGAGATCGTGGGTGATGTCTTGAAAGATCTTTGATTTTGAAAAAGCACGCACGGCGGGCAGCTGTTTGACCAGATGCACGGTGAAAGTAATCGCATCTGGCAGGGCGATGAATGTGCGGCCTTCCTCACTTTCTTTCAGGGCCTTTTCTTCGGCCTGTTCGAGCGGGTCGATTTCCGCCCGCAAAGCTGAAAGCGTTTCCCCGTCGACGGCATTTTCAAGAAGCAGGAACCCGTCGGCATCGAAACGGGCCATTTCGGCTTCATTAAAAAGCCGAAAGGGGCCCTCATGAGGTCTCCAGGAAAAACCCTGATTAAGTGGGTGCAGCTCGAATTGTGGTGACATAAAAACTCTTGGCGAAAGGGCTTGCTCTTCCCATATCTATGACAGATGCCGCGCCGTGAAGAAAGGCGGAAATCGGCGGAAAAGGCGCGCTTTCCCATTTCGCATCCTGCGTGTAAGGCTCGACACAACTAGCCTTACATGATAGGAAAATGGACAGGGCGGGGGCCCTTTTCCGGTGCGCCGGGGCTGGGATTACAAGGGGAGTCACGAAAGGTGGCACGTACATACGCAGGCAATCGAGTGCTCTATAGCAGCCACCCCCGGATGTTCCGGGAATCGCCGCTGCGTTTCCTCATGTGCCTTTTGCTGATTCCGGTCTTGGGCTACGGCCTCTATCTCTTGATCAGATGGTGGCTTGAGTCCTACTCGACCCGGATGCAGATCACCGAGACCGTTGTGATATTCATCCAAGGCATTTTAAACGTGCGCCGGACAGAAGTGCGCATGTCCGACATTCGAACCGTTCACATTGAACAAACGTTCAAAGAGCGGATTTTCAATGTTGGGTCTGTGATGATTTCTTCTGCCGGGTCGGATGGCTACGAAATTGAAATTCGGGCCATGCCAAATCCGGGGAAAATTCGGCGCTTGATTGATCAGTACCGGGCTACTCACGGGGCAACGTCAGACTGAGCTCTGCACTGACTTCGCAAAGGACAAAGTTGCCGCCGCAAGGGCGATCCTGTCTTCCAAAGAATTCATGATGGTGTTTGTTACGAGAACCTTGAAGGGCCGTGCTTGCAGCGCCTGCAAGCTGGCGCGATCGGTTTCATCGATGATGAGCCCGTCAATCAATCCTTCATAGTGATCGGCAATGCCGCTGACATTTGTGGGCAAGCCCAGCTCCTGCATCATTTTGGCGGCGGGGCCTTTTAGCGCCTGGCCGCCGACAATGGGGGAGATGGCAATCACCGGTGCGCCGCTTGCCTTGATGAGGGCGCGCATGTTGCCGGTCATAAGAATTGGATCAACGCTGACAAAGGGGTTGGACGGGCAAATGATGATGGCTGAGAGATCGGTGTCCGTCAGTGCTTGCTCTATTGCCGGATTGAGCTCTGCCTCTTTTATGCCTGTAAATTCAAAGCCGGTTGTTTTTGGGGCGCAGCGCTCACGCACAAAATAGTGCTGAAAGTCGAGCGGACCCTCTGCGGTGATCACGCGGGTGCGCACCGGATCATCCGACATGGGCAGGATCTTGTGAGAGACGCCATAGCGCAGACAAAGATCATATGTAATCTCTGTCAGTGTTTTGCCTTCGCGCATGGCTTTCGTGCGCAGCACATGGGTGACCAGGTCCTTGTCGCCCAGTTGAAACCAGGTCTCGCCGTCCGCGGCCTTTAAGGCCTCCATAAAATGCCAGCTTTCGTCCTTTAGGCCCCATCCCTGCGCCGGATTGGCGAGACTGGCGAGGGTGTAAATAAGCGTGTCGATATCAGGTGAAATATGGAGGCCCAAATGTTCAAAGTCATCGCCCGTGTTGGCGATGATGGTAAGTTCATCCGGCGCCAGGATTTTTGAGAGGCCAAGGGCCAGCTTGGCACCGCCCACGCCGCCCGACAGAGCGATGACTTTGCCCGTCATCGGAAGAGATCCTCCGCAGGACTGCGCAGGACATCGCGGGCAGAGCCGCTCCCCTTTGCGTTAAGGCCGCGTATCAGAACAACAGGCGTGCCTTCTGCGGCTTGGCCTTGCACGAGGGAGGCGGCGGCGGCGATCTGGTCGGCAAGACCCACCTCGGTTGTTTCAAGGGTGCGGCCGGTCAGGTCTTTTGTGCCCTTAAGGTCTTGCAGAGCCACCACGCCCGCCACGCCAATGGCGAGGCCCACCGTGCCCTTGCGCCAGGCGCGCCCGACAGAATCATTGATGACAATACCAATGTCAGCGCCGGAGGCGGCATCGACTTGTGTCTTAAGACCGCGAGCAGAAGCGTCCGGGTCGAAGGGCAGAAGGAGAGCGGTTTCCTCGCCTTCAACATTCGACTGATCTATGCCCGCGTTGGCATGGATAAGGCCGATGTTGCTTTCAACAATCAGCACGTCCTTGCGTTTGCGGATGACGTTCTTGGACTCCTGAAGAATGAGTTCCACAAGGCGGGGGTCTTTATTCGTTTCCTTGGCGAGTGACATTGCTTCCATGGTGGGGGTGACCGTTTTCAGGTCGACCTGGCGTCCTTCTGTCTTGGAGACAATTTTCTGGGCAATCACCAGGATGTCGCCGCTCTCTAGCCTGATGTCTTGCCTGTTGAGCGCCTCAAGGATCAAAGAGGCGAGGTCATCGCCTTCCCGGATCATCGGCAAGCCCTTCAGCGGCGTCAGGGTTAGAGGCATGTTCGGTGGCCTTCTCTTTTAGTGGCTTTCGCTCAGCCCGGAGATGCGGATGCCCGCATGGCATTTGTTGGTGCGGTTGATCTGAATGAGGATTGAGGTGAGGGCCTCCGCGGCCACCGCATTGGCGATGGGACCGGCATAAAAGCCGCGCATGCCCGCTTTGGCGGCCAAGTCGATCACCAGATTGCAGGCCTCGCGGTCGTTGCCGCTGACAAGAACATCGCAGTCGATCTCGTGATCGCCTGCCAGGTGGGCGGCGGCGACATTTTGAAAGGCAGAGACGACTTTAACGCCCTCGCCCAGAACCTCTTGTGCGATCTCACCGGCCGAGCCACCTTCGGGCAATTGCACAACGGCGACTTTGGGCGGGACCAGCGGCACAGTGACATCAATCAGGATTTTTCCTGCAAGTGCGCCTTTAAGACCTTCAAGGGTTGAGGCCTGGTGCGCAAAGGGAACGGTGAGGACGGCAATGTCCGCAGCCTCTGCGGCGGCTGAATTTTCCATCGGGGCCAGGTCCACATCTCCAAAATTCGCTTTGAATTCTTCAACCGCGCCTTCAGCTTTTTCTCGCGTGCGGGACCCAATGATCACTTTCAGTCCGGCCTGCGACCAGCGTTTGGCCAATCCGCCGCCAAGGGCGCCGGTGCCGCCAAGAATGGCGATGGTGGTTGTGTCTGCGGACATGGGAGGTTTCCTTGTTTTTGGGACTGGCCTGACCTCATGGGCATGACACATCGGCGGGCAAATGGTCAATATGTTCTCAAAGCCAAAGTTGCCTGGCAGCGCGTCAAGGCGTGCTTCGCCTGGCGTTTGACAGGGCCGGGGCTTTTGAGTGAATGTGAGATAGGTGGCTTTTAGGAAAGAACCGGTATTGACCCGTTTTAAACCGACAAAGAGGGATGCGCCGCTGGAAATCGGCCGAGAACTCTCACGGCAGGTCGCGCGCGATGTGGCAGCGGAAACGGCTGTCGCTCTTTCTTATAATGGGGTTGCGCATGTGGTCATGTTTATGAGCCCCCTGGATGTGGCGGACTTTGTTACCGGCTTTTCGCTCAGCGAAGGGATTATCGACAGGGCGGAGGACATCCTCTCGCTTGAGATCGTCGAGAGCGCGCAAGGTCTGTTGGCACAGACGGAGATTTCGAAAGAAAATTTTGAAAGAGTGCTTGCGCGTCGGCGCAATTTGCCGGGGCAATCGGGCTGCGGGATCTGCGGTGTCATTGAGCTTGAAGAGGCGATGCGCGCCTTGCCAAAGGTGGGCGCCGAGGTGTCGGTCCCGCAGGAGGTCATCTTTAAAGCGCTGTCGGCGCTGCGAGGCGAACAAGTGCTCAACGCGCTGACCCGCTCTGTGCACGGCGCGGCGTTTGTCTCGACGGAGGGCGATATATTGGCGCTTCGGGAGGATATTGGTCGTCACAACGCGCTTGATAAACTTATCGGTCATCTGGCCCGGAAAGGCATTGCGCCTCAAGCGGGCTTTTTATTGCTGACGAGCCGGTGCTCTGTGGAACTCGTTCAAAAGGCAGTTGTCGCCGGGTTTGGCCTGATGGTGACTGTTTCCGCGCCCACGGGACTGGCCCTTGAAATGGCGCGCGCGGCAGGGCTGGCGCTTGCATGTGTGGCGCGTGAGGATAGTATGCTCATCTACAACAATCCGGGCGAAAGGGTGATCTGTTGACCGGAGCCATTGGCAAAGCTGACCTTGATGAACTTCTGGCGCCGTTTGTAAAAGAGCGGGGCGGGCTTTTACCGGCGCTGCAGGCGCTACAGAAGGTGAAGGGATATGTGCCGCGTGAATGGGTCGGCGATATTGCGGATGCCTTTAATTTGTCGCGGGCCGAAGTTTTTGGCACGCTCTCTTTTTACCATGACCTTCATGATACCCCACGCGGGCGAAAGTCTGTGCGGATCTGCCAGGGAGAAGCCTGTCAGGCGGTTGGCGCGCGGGATCTGGCGGCTCATGCCCAGCGAAAGCTTGGCATTTCCTTTGGAGAGACCACACCCGATCGCGCGGTGACGCTGGAAGCTGTCTATTGCCTTGGCAATTGTGCCTGTGGACCCTCGATTGAGCAAGGTGGCCGGATTTATGGTGCCGTTACTTCAGATCGCTTTGAAAGCCTGATCGCCGAGGAGGTAGTAGTCAGTGACGGGGTCTCAGGTGGCAAGGGCGCGAAGGTCTTTGTGCCCTATGAAACGAGCGCCTTGGCGCAAGGCGCCGAAGAGGTGGCCCGAAATCTCGTAAAAGAAGCTGCAACGCGCGGCATTGACATTGATCTGGTGCGCACGGGCTCGCGCGGGGCGCATTGGCTGGAGCCTCTCGTCGAGATCGAGGTGGCGGGAAAGCGGATTGCCTATGGGCCGGTGGGCGGCGCAGATGTGGCCGCGCTTTTTGACAGTGGATTTCTGACCGGCGCGGCGCATCCGCTCCAGGTTGGAAGTCCGGATGAGCTTGACTGGTTCAAAGGTCAAGACCGGCAATCGCTCAAACGCTGCGGGGTGGTTGACCCATTGTCTCTAAAAGACTTTGAAGCCTCGGGCGGATTTACGGGACTAAAGCGCGCTTTGGCGATGGCGCCGCAAGAGATCGTGGATGTGATCCAGGCGTCAGGCCTGCGCGGACGGGGCGGTGCCGGGTTCCCGGCGGGGATCAAATGGCAGACGGTGCTGGATCAACGGTCAGATGAAAAATTTGTTGTCTGCAATGCGGACGAGGGCGACAGCGGCACCTTCTCTGACCGCGTGTTGATGGAGGGAGATCCCTTTACGCTCATGGAAGGCATGGCGATTGCCGCTTACGCCACAGGCGCTTCTCACGGCTTTGTTTATTTGCGTTCAGAATACCCGGTGACGGAAAAGGTTCTGACAAGGGCTTTGGAAACCGCGCGCGAAGCAGGGTGGCTCGGCAAAAATATTGCCGGCACCGGATTTGATTTTGACATCACGCTTCGGATCGGTGCGGGCTCTTATGTTTGCGGCGAAGAGACGGCTCTGCTTGAAAGCCTTGAAGGCAAGCGTGGGCAGGTGCGCGCCAAGCCGCCGCTGCCAGCTGTGCAAGGCCTTTTTGGCGCGCCGACGCTGGTCAACAATGTGATAACGCTGGCCTCTGTGCCTGAGATCTTGTGCCAAGGGGCGGAGGCCTATGCAGCGAAAGGCATGGGCCGGTCAAAAGGCACGCTGCCGGTGCAGCTTGCGGGCAACGTCAAGCGCGGCGGCGTGGTGGAAGTGCCTTTTGGCATCACCTTGCGAGAGCTGGTTGAGGGCTATGGGGGTGGCACCCGGTCGGGTCGTCCGATCCGGGCGCTGCAGATCGGCGGTCCGCTTGGCGCCTATCTTCCATCATCCGCGCTGGACCTGCCGCTTGACTATGAAGCGCTGGCGGAGGCGGGCGGCCTTCTGGGTCATGGCGGCATTGTGGTTTTTGACGACACGGTGGATATGGGCGCGCAGGCGCGGTTCGCCATGGAATTTTGCGCGCTTGAAAGCTGCGGTAAGTGCACCCCCTGCCGGATTGGCTCTGTGCGCGGGGTCGAGGTGATTGATGATATTCTCAAAGGCGGTTTGACCGAAAGCAATCAGGCGTTGCTTGAAGATCTTCTGGAAACGATGGAAGATGGATCACTCTGCGCCATGGGCGGTTTGACGCCTTTGCCGGTGAAAAGTGCGCTCAGGCATTTCCCGGAGGATTTCCGCAAACGCCAAGACGCGGCGGAGTAAGAGATATGACCCTGGTCAGACAAGATGATTTTGGCACGAAGAGGGGCAGCGGCGACGAGACGGTCACGCTCACTGTTGATGGGCGTTCGGTATCGGTTCCCAAAGGCACCTCGATCATGCGAGCGGCGGCCGAAGCAGGCGTCAAAATCCCAAAAGTCTGCGCGACCGATATGCTCAATGCCTTCGGGTCGTGCCGCTTGTGTCTCGTCGAAATTGACGGGCGCAAGGGCACGCCTTCTTCCTGCACCACATTGGCGGAGGAAGGCATGGAGGTCTCGACCCAAACGCCGCGGCTTGCCAAGCTTCGGCGCGGGGTCATGGAGCTTTACATCTCCGACCATCCGCTGGACTGCCTTACCTGCGCGGCCAATGGGGACTGCGAGCTGCAGGACATGGCGGGCGAGGTGGGTTTGCGCGAGGTGCGTTACGGCTTTGACGGCGCGAATCATCTGAGCGCCCCCAAAGATGAGAGCAATCCCTATTTCACCTATGACCCTTCCAAATGCATTGTCTGTTCGCGCTGCGTACGGGCCTGCGATGAAGTGCAGGGTACGCTCGCGCTGACGATCTCGGGTCGGGGCTTCGGGTCGCGGGTGGCGGCGGGCGAGCTTGGCAATTTCTTCGCATCTGAATGTGTGTCCTGCGGTGCCTGCGTCGAGGCCTGCCCTACGGCCACGCTGGTTGAAAACTCAATCATCGATCATGGGCAGCCGGAACATTCTGTGCGCACGACCTGTGCCTATTGCGGGGTGGGGTGTTCGTTCATCGCCGAGATGAAGGGCACGCAAGTGGTGCGCATGCGTCCGGATAAAGATGGCGGGGCCAACCATGGTCATTCCTGTGTTAAAGGCCGCTTTGCCTGGGGCTATGCGACCCACAAGGATCGCATCACCCAGCCGATGATCCGCGAGGGGGTTGACGAGCCCTGGCGCCAGGTTTCCTGGGAGGAGGCCATCGAATTTGCCGCTGCGCGGCTTAAAGACATTCAGGAAAAACATGGCCGCAAGGCTATCGGCGGCATCACCTCTTCGCGCTGCACCAATGAAGAGGTTTATGCGGTGCAAAAGCTGGTGCGGGCCGCCTTCCAGAACAACAATGTGGATACCTGCGCACGGGTTTGCCATTCGCCAACAGGTTATGGTCTGAAGCAGACATTGGGCACATCGGCAGGCACGCAAAATTTCGACAGTGTTGAAAAGGCGGATGTCATCTTTGTCATTGGCTCGAACCCGCCCGATGCGCATCCGGTCTTCGCCTCCCAAATGAAGCGGCGTCTGCGCCGCGGCGCGAGGTTAATTGTTGCCGATCCGCGCAAGATCGATCTGGTCAGGAGCCCGCATGTTGAAGCCGACTATCACCTTCCCTTAAAGCCCGGCGGCAATGTGGCGCTCATTAATGCCATGGCCCATGTGGTGGTGAGCGAAGGTCTCACCGCGGATGACTATATTCGCGAGCGCTGTGACCTTGAGATGTTCGCGGCCTGGAAAGAATTTATCCTGAAGGATGAGAACAGGCCTGAGACCGTGGGGCCACAGATAGGTGTGGCGCCTGAGATGATCCGTGCGGCGGCGCGGCTTTATGCTACGGGCGGACATGCGGCCATTTACTACGGTCTCGGGGTGACCGAACACAGTCAGGGCTCGACCATGGTGATGGGCCTTGCCAATCTGGCCATGGCGACCGGCAATATCGGCTTTGAAGGCACGGGGGTGAACCCGATGCGCGGGCAGAACAATGTGCAAGGCTCCTGTGACATGGGAAGCTTTCCGCATGAGCTTCCGGGTTATCGGCCCGTGGGCGATGATGAGGTGCGCGGCACTTTTGAAGCCGCCTGGGGCTTGAAGCTGGATGCAGAGCCCGGGTTCCGCATCCCCAAGATGCTGGATGAAGCCGCGCTTGGCACCTTCAAGGGCATCTACATTCAAGGTGAGGACATTGCTCAGTCGGATCCCAATACGCACCATGTAGAAGAAGCGCTTTTGAACATGGACTGCGTCATCGTGCAGGATCTCTTTCTGAATGAGACGGCGATGTTTGCCCATGTGTTTTTGCCCGGCACAAGTTTCCTTGAAAAGGACGGCACTTTTATCAACGCGGAGCGGCGCATCAACCGGGTGCGTGAAGTGATGCCGCCGGTGACCGGCCTTGCCGAATGGCAGGTGACGCAAAAGCTCGCCCAGGCCATGGGTTATCCCATGAACTATGCCCATGCCTCAGAAATCATGGATGAGATTGCGGCACTGACGCCGACCTTTGCCCATGTGAGCTTTGACTTTCTGGACGCACATGGCTCGGTACAGTGGCCCTGCAATGACGCGGCGCCCCTGGGCACGCCGACCATGCATGTGGGCGGCTTCGTGCGCGGCAAGGGTGCTTTTCAGATCACAGAATTTGTGCCGACGGAAGAGCGCACAAACGCCAAGTTTCCGCTCATCCTCACCACGGGACGCATCCTTAGCCAGTATAATGTGGGCGCGCAGACGCGCCGCACCGCCAATAATCTCTGGCATGAAGAAGACGTGCTGGAAATTCATGAGAGCGATGCTGAAATGCGCGGCATTAACACAGGCGACCTTGTCTCCTTAAAAAGCCGCAAGGGCGAGACGACTTTGCGGGCCGTGATATCCGATCGCATGCAGCCGGGTGTGGTCTATACCACCTTCCATATGCCGGAGACCGGCGCCAATGTTGTGACAACTGAATATTCAGACTGGGCGACCAGCTGTCCGGAATACAAGGTGACCGCTGTGGAAGTGGGGCTTTCCAACCACCGTTCGGCCTGGCAGGAAGAGCATGACCGGCAGACACGGGCGCGGCGCAAGGTGTCGGTTCCGGCGGAGTAGGGCCGGATCACAGAAATTTGTGACGGTTTGTGGGGCGATAAATCTTTTGCCCGATGCGAAACTGTGCCACCTTTTCACAAAGAGCTCCTGCTGGGGGCTTTAAAAGTTCCTGGGGAGGAAACTGAATGTCGAAGACGTCAGACACGACGGGTCTGTCCACAAAACTCCTTTATGGATTTGGTGCGGTCGCCAATGGCGTTAAAAGCAACGGCTTTTCCTATTTTCTTTTGCTGTTTTATCAACAGGTAGTTGGGCTTGATGGCTACCTCTTTGGCATCGCCATGTTTATTGTCATGACCTGCGATGCGGTTTCTGATCCTCTTGTCGGACATGTCTCCGATAATTGGCGTTCAAAATGGGGCCGGCGTCACCCTTTCATGTATTTTGCCGCGGTGCCTGTGTCTGTGAGCTATTATTTTCTCTGGGCGCCACCGGAGGGTATGTCTCAGGGGCAGACTTTTCTCTATTTGATTGTCATGGCCGTGATGGTGCGAACCTTCATTACCATGTATGAAATCCCCTCGACCTCGCTGGTGCCGGAATTTACCGATGACTATGACCAGCGCACCTCATTTCTCGGCTTTCGGTATTTCTTTGGCTGGTGGGGTGGTCTGACGATTGCTGTGCTTGGCTATCTGGTCTTTTTCCGCAAGACAGAGGAATATGAATTTGGGCAACTTAATCCAGAGGCCTGGCCGGTTTATGGTGCCTTTGCGTCCCTGATCATTTTCTTGTCGATTACAGTCTCGACACTGGGCACCCATCGCCATATCCCCAAACTCAAACCGGCGCCAACAATGGGTGAGTTTCGGTGGCGGGTTTGGGGTGGCCAGTTTTTGGAGACCTTATCGAATCGCAATTTTCTGATTGTCTTTATTAGCGCAATCTTGATGTCTGTCGGGAGCGGTATCAATACGTCCCTGGTGTTCTACATCAATACGTTTTTTTGGGAATTGCCTTCGGTTCTTATTGGGATTCTCAATCTTGTCTATTTTCTGTCGGCGGCCTTTGCACTGATGCTCACGCCGGTAGTGGCAAGAGGCCGTGACAAGCAACATGTGGCAATCCGCGTATGGCTGGCAGGTGCTTTGGTTCTGCCCTTGCCTGTGGTGTTGAGATTGCTTGGCTTATTCCCGGGGCCCGGTAGCGATTGGCTGTTGCCCCTTTTGATGCTGCACGGTTTGATTGATGTCATGCTGATCATCATGGGATCGACATTAATCTCGTCGATGATTGCAGACATTGTGGAGGACAGCGCCAAGTCGACGGGGCGGCGGTCTGAAGCGCTGTTTTTTGCCGGCGACAGTTTTGCCCGGAAAATTATGAGTGGGCTTGGGGTCATGTCCGCCGGTGTCATTTTGACAGTCGTTGGACTTCCAAAAGGATCGACGCCGGGTGAAGTCTCTGAAGTTGTTCTCCATAATTTGATCTATATCTATGTGCCGCTTATTTTGCTGTTCTATTGCAGTGCGGTGCTGGTTTTGAAGAAGTACAAAATTACCCGCGATGGGCATGCTGAAAATGTGCGCTTGTCGCAGGCGCAGGCGACCGCTGAGAAATTGCATCAAGACCCACTTGGGGTTGAATAATAAGAAGAAAAGGAAACACCCATGACGCTTGAGTCTGAAGATCTACAGGACATTTTTTATCCGCTGCATGGACATGTGGCGCCCGGCTTTGAGGCGGTGCAGGAAGCCTTCGAAGCGAACTTCGCCGATGGCCAGGAAGTTGGCGCTTCCTTTGCCGTCTATCGGCATGGGAAAAAGGTAGTTGATCTGTGGGGTGGCTATGGGGACAAGGCGCTTACCCAACCCTGGGAAGAGCGCAGCCTGACCAATGTCTGGTCGACCACGAAAGGCATGGCCGCCATCGTGGTGGCGCGGCTCGTTGAGCAGGGCAAGATTTCCTATGACGCGCCGGTCATCACCTATTGGCCGGAGTTTGGCGCCCATGGCAAAGACAAGATCACCGTGGGCCAAATGTTGTCGCACCAGGCGGGCGTGTCGACGACCCGTGTTGCCTCAACGGTTGAAGATTTTTATGAACCGCATCTGATGGCCGAGCGGCTGGCGGATACGCCGCCGCTTTGGGAGCCTGGCACGCGCTCGGGCTATCACGCCATCACCTTTGGCTTTCTGGCGGGGGAGCTTGTTTTTCGGGTGACCGGAAAGAGCCTCGGCGCGCTTTTTCAAGAAGAGGTAGCGGGCCCGCTCGGCGCTGATTTTTATATTGGCCTGCCAGAAAGCGAAGATCACCGGGCGGTGGAGCTGGTCGGTTTCCAGCAGTCGGGCGGTGACAGCAATATGACCGAGATTCAAAAGAAGACCTATGCGGGCCAGGGCGGCATGATCGGCGCGCCCAATACCCGCGCCTGGCGGGCCGCAGAAATCCCTGCGGCGGGCGGTCAGGCCAATGCGCATGGGGCGGCGCGGGTCTATGCAGCGCTTGCCAATGGCGGCGATCTTGATGGTGTTCACGTGCTCTCGCCGGAGGCGATGGCGCTGGCGACCCATGAGGAGATCAACAATAAGGATTTGGTGCTTGGCGTACCGATGTCCTGGGGGCGGGGCTTTGTGCGCAATTTGGCCCGGCTGATCTATGGCCCGAACCGGGAAGCCTTTGGGCATTCGGGCTGGGGCGGCTCCTTTGCCTATGCCGACCCGGTGGAAGGGCTTGGGGTCTCCTATGTCATGAACCGGATGAACGCCAACCTTGCGGCGGACGCCCGCGGGCTGCGCCTCGTCAAGGCGCTCTACAAGTCACTCTAAAGAGGGAACAAGTCACTCTAACGAGGTATTGCCATGGCCTTTTTTGCCGATCTTCCAGATCAACCCCATCTGTCGGATGTGTTTCAGAAGTTTCCGAGCACCATTCCGCCGCTGATTGACTATCACGATCGCCTCTTGCGCGGGCCTTCGCCCTTCACTTTGGCGGAGCGTGAACTCATCGCGGTCTATGTATCCGGCTCTAATGCCTGTTCGTTTTGCTATGGCGCGCACACGGTGATTGCCGAAGGGTTTGGGATTGAAGAGCAGGTGCTAGAGGACATGATGACAGACCTTAAAGGGTCTGGCGTTGATCCCAAGATGAAGCCTGTGCTTGCCTATGTGGGTAAGCTCACCCGTGAACCCTCGAAGATGACCGATGCGGATGCCGAGGCAATCTATGCGGCAGGCTGGGACGAACAGGCCTTGTTTGACGCGGTGCAGGTTTGTGCCTTGTTCAACTATATGAACCGCATTCTTGAGGGTACCGGGGTCAAGGCCAATCCAGACCTCCTGGCGCAGCGCCGCCAAACTCTCCGGGAAGTTTCCCTTGAAGAGCGCAAGGCCTCCGGCGCGCGCCACGAAGGCGAAAAGGACTATACGGCTTTTGCCCAGCAAATTGGCGTTATGGACTAGGGAGGCCTTCAGAAACCCTTGAAGGCCAGCTTGCTCACTTCGGTCTTTTCATCCTCGGTCAAGATCCATTTCCCGGCTTCGATATTGGCAATGACCTGTTCCGGGGTTGTGGCGCCGGCGATGACAGAGCCAATATAATCCTTAGAGGCCAGCCAGCCGAAGGCGAGGTCGAGAATGGTTTTTCCGCGCTCCTGGGCAAAGGCGGTCAGCTTTTCGACAATGTCGAAGTTTTCTTCCGTTGCGAACATATCTGAAAGATTTTCCCGCAAGGCGAGCCGCGAATTGTTGGGTTTGACCTCATCGCGTTTGTATTTGCCGGTCAGCATGCCGCAGGCGAGCGGGAAGTAGGGCAGAATACCGACCCCATAGGCTTTGGCCGCGGGGACGAGTTCAGCCTCGATTTTGCGCTCCAGAAGCGAGTAGTGGTTCTGGGCGGAAATGAACTTTGTCCAGCCCCTCTCGGCGGCAATGCGGTTGGCCTCCACCAATTGCCAGCCTGCGAAATTAGAGCAGCCGATATAGCGGACTTTGCCCTGACGCACCAAGTCATTGAGGGCGTCGAGCGTCTCCTCGATAGGGGTTTCCTCATCGGGGAAGTGGATCTGGTAAAGATCCACATAATCCATCTGCAGGCGGGTGAGGCTCTCGTCGATGGCCTTCATGATATATTTGCGGGAGGCGCCGCCGTCGTAGGGGCCATCGCCCATGGGGACGCGGAACTTGGTGGCGAGAACGACCTTGTCGCGCTTGTTCTTTAAGCTGTTGCCCAGAAAGGTCTCGGATTTGCTACCGGCATACATATTGGCGGTGTCGAGCAGGGTCAGACCATGATCTATGGCGGCATGGACGATTTTGGTGGTCTCTTCCTGGCTGCACTTGGCGCCAAAATTATTGCAGCCCAGGCCAACAGCCGAGACCTTGAGGCCTGAATGGCCGAGATTTTTGTAATGCATGATTGTCCTCCCAATCTTTGCCGGTCAGCCTATGCGATCTGGCCTTTGAAGACAAATGTAGAGCTGACCCCATAGAGGTGGTTGCGTGGGGCCACTTTCCCCCTTAGGATTTCTAGAAAACAAGAACCCTCTGGGGCCGAGGAAATCCATGACAAAAGTTACCCTGACCGTAAATGGACAGACGGTCGAAAAAGATATTGCCGACAACCGCCTTCTTGTGGAGCTCTTGCGCGAAGACGCAGGTCTCACGGGCACTCATGTGGGCTGTGATACCAGCCAATGCGGGGCCTGCGTGGTGCATGTCAACGGCAAGGCGGTGAAATCCTGCACCATGTTTGCGCTGGAAGCGGACGGAGCCGACGTTGTGACCATTGAAGGGCTGGCCAAAGAAGGCGAATTGCACCCGGTTCAGGAGGCCTTTCGGGATCACCACGGTTTGCAATGTGGATTTTGTACGCCGGGCATGATCATGTCGAGCGTCGACATTATTCGGCGCAATCCCAACCTTGATGAAAAGACGGTTCGCGAAGAACTTGAGGGCAATATTTGCCGCTGCACCGGTTACCAGGGGATTGTCAAAGCGGTTCTGGCGGCTGCTGACGAGATGAAGAAGGAGGCGGTCTGATGTATCCTTTTTCTTTCAAACGCGCCGCAACGGTGGCTGAGGCCGCTGACTTGTTTAAGGGTAGTGACGATCCGCAGTATCTGGCGGGCGGGCAGACCTTGATCCCAACCTTGAAGCAAAGGCTGGCGGCGCCGAGCGATCTCATCGAAGTGAGCCGCATTGAAAGCCTGAAAGGCATTTCTGAAGACGGTGGCCAAATTGTCATTGGCGCCGGTGTTTCCCATGCGGAGGTGGCGGCCTCGGAACTCGTGCGCGCGCGCATCCCGGGCCTTGCCGGGCTTGCCGGTGAAATTGGCGATCCGCATGTGCGTCATCGGGGCACTTTGGGTGGCTCGATTGCCAACAATGACCCCGCTGCGGATTATCCGGCGGCTGTGCTGGCTCTGGGCGCAGAAGTTCGCACCGCCGCGCGATCTATTGCAGCGGATGACTATTTCCTTGGCATGTTTGAAACGGCTCTGGAAGAGGGTGAGCTCATCACCTCGGTTGCCTTCAAGGTGCCCGAGGCTTCGGCCTATGCCAAGTTTCCCAATCCGGCGTCGCGCTACGCGATGGTGGGTGTTTTTGTGGCGAAATTTGCGGACGGGGTTCGGGTCGCGGTCACTGGGGCAGGCCCTGGTGTCTTCCGCGTGCCGGAAATGGAAGCGGCCCTGTCCGCAGATTTTTCTGAAAGCGCCTTGCATGGCATCAGCGTTTCCGCTGAGGGGCTGAATTCAGACTTGCATGGCAGTGCTGACTACCGGGCTCATCTCGTTGGCGTCATGGCGCGCCGCGCGGTTGCCGTTGCCCGTTGAGGCCTATTCGTCAATCCAGATGTATTGCGACGGGTGGACGTCGACCACATTGGCATGGAAACCCTTAACTTGCGGGCCGACCAAATGCCGGTCCGTTGCGTAGAAGAGCGGGATGATGCCATAGTCGGCAAGCAGGATGCCCTCCGCTTCGGCCATCTTGGCAAATCGGTCTTTAATATTGGCGATCTGCTGGGCCTCCTCCATCAAGCGGTCGTATTCCGGATTTGAGTAATTGCCTGAATTCTGAGCGCCTGATGAGGTCAGTGCCAGATAGAGGAAATCTTCCGGGTCATCGAGCGCGCTCCATCCGGCATCGGCGACCGCAAAATTATGTTCGGAGAGATCCGCATAATGAGTCTTGATGTCGGTGGCAAGAATGTTGGCCTTAACACCTACGTCATCCCAGAATTTCTTGATGGCGACCGCGTGACGCTTGCCATCGGCGGAGGCGCGAATACGGTATTCAAACTCCAGCGGATTGTCTGGCCCGAAGCCAGCCTCGGCTAAAAGCTCGCGGGCGCGATCGCGGCGCGCGTCCATGGGCGTGTCTTTGAAGTCAAATTGCGGCCCTGTGTAATCCGTTACAAATGGCGGCACCATGGAGTAGGCCGGTGTTTCTCCCATCTTCATGATCTTGTCGGTGATGATTTTGCGGTCGATGGCCATGGCCAGTGCCGCGCGTACACGCGGGTCATCGAAAGGCTTTACCTGATTGTTGATCCAGATATAGGTGACGGAAAGAGCCTTGGAGATGTAAATGTCGTTGGGGGCAATCTCTTGAAGCAATGTCATTTGCTGTGTGGGAATTTGCGCATTCCAGTCGAGTTCTCCCGCGCGGTAACGCTTAATGGCCGCATTATAGTCTTCGGTTGGATAGTAATAGACTTCCTCAAGTTGGACTTTGTCCGCATCGTAAAAGTAAGGGTTTTTGACTGCCCGGATAAAATTGTTCGGCTGCCATTCGGCGAGCACAAAGGCGCCATTGCCAACAAAGTTTTGCTGATAGACCCACTCGTCGCCGTGTTGCTCATATGCGTGACGGGGCAAGGGGGCGCCGCGTCCCCCGGCAATGATCCCGAGGAACTGAGGGGCTGGATGGTTTAAAATGACTTCAACGGTTTGAGGGTCGACGGCTCTGACCGCCAGCTGGTCTACGGGCATTTGCCCGGTGGCAACTTCTTCAGCGTTTTTGACCATATAGACCAGCGACGCACTTTGCGAAGCGGTCTTTGGATCGAGGAGGCGCTGAAATCCTGCGACCACATCGCCAGCGGTCAGGTCATGGCCGTCCGACCACTTCAGGTTTTCGCGCAGATGAAAGGTATAGACAAGACCGTCCTCTGAGATGTCCCAGGTTTCGGCCGTGCCGGGCCCCAAGATGCCTTTGTTGTTGCGCGCTACCAGGGCAGTGTAAATGTCGCGTGCGATGTAACCCTCGTAAAGGGTGGTCATCTTATGTGGGTCGAGGGTGTCGGGCTCCGCCACATTGCCTCGGTGGAGGGCGGTGCGTGTTTCGGCGGTTGCGTTTGTGGCGAGGCCAGCAAAAGCTAGGCTCATCAAAAGTATCCGCGCGAGCGCAGTGGCAATAATCTTCATGAAGGGTCCCCGACACTAGTAATTGTTCTGAGGTCATTGTAGCCGGGCAATGTGGCGGAGGGAAGGCCGCCATGGGGGTAGGGAATCAAGGCTTTTTGAGGTGAAAGCAAAAATGCTCGGCTTCCTCGGTCAAATTGAGGAGCTCGGTGCCCGATTGATTGCAAAAGTGCGGAAAATCGATCCGGGCAATCGGGTCGTCTGCCAGCACAAGCAGTTCCGCACCCGAGGCCATCTCCCGCAAGCGCTTTTGGGCTCTGAGGACCGGCATGGGGCACGTATACCCTCTGACATCCAAGACTTCAGGCTCGGTCATGGCTTCACGTTACTTTGGTATCGACCGGCGTATCTTCAATGTCGATGTCAAAGGTCTCTAGAAAGCGGCAGGTCATCATGTAAAACCCAATGACCATGGTGAGTTCCTGCAGTTCGGCGACAGAGAAGTTTGCTTTGATGGGGTCGAAAGTCGCATCACCGGCACGCACATTGGCGACCACATCATCGACATAAGTCATGACCATGCGCTGCGTATCGTCGAAGATGGCTGCCTCAGGCCCTTCCTTGATCGCGTCAATCAAGGCATCGCTCATGCCAATGTCGCGGGAAATGCGCTCGTGCTGATAGGTTTCATATGAGGCATTTGAAAGATAGCCCACGCGCAAGATGGCAATCTCGCGGATCACTGGATCGAGTTTGCCTTGGCGCAGGAAGTAGTTGCCGAGGCGGATGTATTTTTCAAGCATGCCGCCGGAATGGGCCATCATGCGGAAGAGATTGAGGGGCGCGAGTTTTTCAAAAATCTCTCTTGCCTCTTCGGGCAAGGTCTCGTCTGTGACGTAAGGAATGCGGGCCATGTTAATTTCTCCTCCCTGACGCGTCTGTTGATCCGTGTCATATCTTGTGATTGGGGCTAATTATCGACCACATTGCAATTCGTCGCGCAAGTTTTTAGGCTGCGGCAATCGCCATTTAAAGGATGAGCCGTCTTATGCCTAAAATTGCCGGAATTGCGCGCGCACTCAAACCGCGCCAGCCTATGGAAGAACTTTCATCCGTTGCCATTACCGTTGAAAAAGGGCTTGAGGGTGACCGCCGGGGTGCCCTTCCGGGCGCACAAGTGACCCTTGTGTCGGAGGAGGCCTGGGCGCGGGCCTGCGCGGAAGTGGGTCAAGATCTGCCCTGGACAACCCGGCGCGCAAATATCCTGATCCGTGGTCAGGACTTTAACGAATCAACCGGCATGGAGGTGCGCATTGGCGAGGTGCATCTGCGTGTCACACAGGAGACAGACCCCTGTTCCATGATGGAGACGGCCCAAGAAGGTCTAAGAGCCGCGCTCACCCCTGAGTGGCGGGGCGGCGCGCGCTGCGAAGTGCTCAGCGGCGGGACGGTCTGTGTTGGTGATGAGGTGGTGATCTCATGAGCCGCAAATCGCCTGAAGAGGTCTTGGCGTTCTGGTTTGAAGAGGCTTCGCCTGAAGATTGGTTTACCAAAAGCGATGCCTTTGACGCAAAGATCGACGCACATTTTCGCGAAACGATTGACGCCCTCACCGAAGAATTTGAAACCAAGGGCACATCGAGCTGGGAGGAAACACCCCGCGGCGCCCTGGCGGCGATCATCACGCTCGACCAGTTTCCCCGGAATATTTTTAGAGGGACAGAGGAAATGTTTCGCCGGGATCCTCTGGCCTTAGCCTTGACGAAAAAGGCGCTGTCGGCTGGATATGATGATGGGCTCGAGGGTAAAATGCGGCAGTTCCTTTACATGCCGCTTATGCATTCTGAAGATCTTGAAGATCAGGAGCTTTGCGTTCGGCTTTTTGAGACAAAGCTGGATGATGCCAATTCACTCGCCTATGCGATTGAGCATCGCAACATCATACGGGATTTTGGCCTGTTCCCTCATCGCAATAAAATTCTAGGCCGCGAGACCACGCCAGAGCAGCAGGCCTATCTCGACAAGGGCGGCTTTGCGGGTTGAGTGACCGCCCGATCAGCCCCGAAGGCGCAAGGCGCCGGGCAGGATTGTAAAGGTGGCGGGCAGGATGCCGGGCGATTCACCATCGACTTCCATCAGAACCCTGTCCTCCGGGTTGACTGGTGTGGCCATGAGCTTTCGGCCTCGTGTCATTTTGACCTTTGGATCATTTACGTGTCGACCGGAATAGATACGAGAGATCAGGCCAGGAATTTCTCGTTTGGTAATGTCATGGCCGATGAGAATATCAAAGAGGCCATCGGCGGGATCTGCATCGGGTGCAATTTTAAGACCGCCGCCGAAGTAGGGCCCCAGGGCGGCAACCGCGAGGATGACATCAAACTCTTCGTCTAAATTGTCATCGACCTGAATTCGAACGCGTTGATTTTTAAATCGCATTGCCTCCCGCAGAGCGTGGACCAGAAAGGTCAAAGTGCCGCCGAATTTTTTGGCAATTCGTGAGGTGTTGACCGCATGAGACACGGCGCCGCCAACTCCAAAGCTGGCGGCATTTGCGAAGTATCGCTCAATGGGGTCACCCTTGTGGTCCCTCATGGCAATGTGCCCCACATCTATGCAGCGAGTGCGGCCAGAAGCTATGAGGTCGATCATGGCGGCAAAGTCCTTGACCTCGGGCCAACCATACGCGCGGCGAATGTCGCAGCCGGTTCCGCTGGTGATAAAGGCCATCTGCGCGTCCGGGTTGACCGGCGCGCCGCCTTCAAAAAAGCCGTTGACGCATTCAGAGAATGTGCCGTCACCGCCCACCACAATGAGAAGATCGGCCCCCTCGCGCAGGGCCGCCCGTGTCTTGGCGGTGCCATCGCCTCTGGCTTCGGTGAAGCTATAAGTGATGGGTCCAAATTTTTCGGTAAGCGCGGTCAAGATCCTTGGCCAACGTTTGGCGGTGCGCCCGCCCGCCGCCTTGGGGTTGACGATGACATGGACCCGCGCCGCGCTCACCTTAGTGCGCTCCCGGACCAAAATGGATGTCAAGCTGGGCGCGTTCCTGCGCGATCTGGCTCTCGCTCCAGCCGAGGGGCCCGCGCATGAGATCTATCACCGCGCTCAGCAAGGTCTCGCTCGGGCGCCCAAGCGTGCCTACGCAGGTGCGCCGCATCACGACATCTTCGAGGCTCAAAGCCATTTCCTCTTGAACAGCGTAGATGACTTCAGCGGCGATGAAAGGTTGGTTGGGGTCCAAGCGTTCTTTCAGGGCTGGGGTCTTTTCAGCCAGGGCGATGAGGCGCGGGGCCTGGCTGCCATAAGTCTTGGCAAGATTGGCGCGGATATCTTGGGACCAGTCAGGATGTTTTTCGGCCAGCGTTTGTTTGAAGGCATTGAAGTTACCCGTGGCACCGCCCCAGGTGACAAGCTCGTCGGATCGACAGGTGGTCAGCCCCGGGCGGCCCAGTTTCTTTACCGCCTTGTCCACCGCCTGCTTGGCGATGTGGCGGGAGGTGGTCCATTTGCCGCCGATGGCCGAGAGAAGCGCCTTGGTACCTGAGGTCTTCTCATGATCGACAATTTCTGCGGCGCGGGAGGCGCCATAGGTGTCCTGTGCCGTGTTGTTGTTCGGATTGCCGTCGGTATCGACAAGCGGGCGCAGTCCCGCATAGAAATGCTTGACATCGGCGCGGGTAAGGCCAGCCATGGGGTAGGCTTTTTGCGCCTTCTCAAGCAGTCCCGCGATATCCTCTTCGCGGGTGGAGACTTTGTCCGGGTGCTGAGCAAATACAGTATCCGTCGTGCCGATGATGGTGTGGTTCCGCCAGGGCAGGAAAAGGACGTGGCTGCCCTCCACCGCGATCAGGAGGGCGGTGTCGGTGCTGACTTTTCGGGTGATGAGGTGAATGCCCTTGGAGCGAATAAGGTGCCGGGACGGGTTACCGCCTTCGGCGGAAGTCAACACATAGTCGGCCCAGGGCCCACTGGCGTTGATGGTGAGGGCGGCATGAACGTCAAAGGTCTCGCCGCTCAGGGTGTCGTTGACGCGCGCGCCGAGGACAGTGTCGCCGTCCTTTAAGATTTCCATCGCTTCGGCATGATTGGCGACCTCCGCGCCCAGAGAATCGGCTTCCTCCAGGCATTCGAGGCAAAGGCGCTCCGGCGCATACATCTGGCAATCGTAATAGAGAATGGCGCCCAGTAGTCCTTCGGGGTCGAGGCCAGGGGCTAGTTTAAGCGCTTCGTCCTTTGAGATACGGCGATGAGCCGGGAGTTGCTTGTCCTTGTCTTTGAGCCATTTGCGGTCAAAGGACAGGAGGTCGTAGAGAAAAAAACCGGCCCACATGAGCCACTTCTGACCATGGGAGCCGTAGTTGGGCACCATGAAGGGCAGAGGATCAACCTGGTGCGGCGCAATGCGCTCCCAGATGCGGCGCTCCTTCAAGGCCTCCCGAATCAAGCGGAATTCAAAATTGGCCAGATAGCGCAGACCCCCGTGCACCATTTTTGAGGACGCAAAGGAGGTGCCGCTGGAGAAATCCTTTTTCTCCACAAGTGCCACCTTGAGGCCGCGCTGAGCCGCATCCCGGGCGATGGTGGCGCCTTGAATGCCGCCGCCAATGATGAGGATGTCGTGGCTGGCTCCAGCCATTTTCTGCAAATCACGCTTCATGTGGCAAAGGTCATGCGCCGCCGAAATAAAGTCAATGGTGGCTTGCGCAATTCTGAGTGATCGGGGAAACTTTGCCCTGTTATGACATCTAGAGGAGTGCTGCATGCCGCTCGCGCCAGCCAATGGGATCGAAATTGCCTACGAGATCTATGGGGACAAGACGAACCCGGCGATTTTGCTATTGAACCCGAACGGCTCTCAGCTGACCAACTGGCCACCAAGTCTGGTTGATGGGTTGGTTGCCGCCGGATTTTTTGTGATCCTTTCCGATCATCGGGACGTGGGGCTTTCCACAAAGTTTGACGCGGCGGGCATGCCTGACTTTGCGGCGATTGCTGCTGGTGATTCTTCAAGCGCGCCCTATCGGCTTGAAGATATGGCCGATGATGCCGTGGGTCTTCTGGACGCCCTGGAAGTGGGGCAGGCGCATGTTTTTGGCGGCTCTCTTGGTGGGTCGGTGGCGCAGATGGTGGCCTTCCGTTCTCCGGAACGGGTGACGAGCCTGATCAGCGCCATGTCGACTTCCGGCGATCCGTCTCTGCCGCCCGGGAACCCAAAAGCGCG